>CANMZY010000286.1:0-4936 GCA_947502425.1 Verrucomicrobiales bacterium | reverse complement strand
GGCTCCCACTGTGCGGCCTACGCCAACATGAAGGGAGTCCGACTGGTGGCGAAGTGCGATGTCGATCCAAAGATTGCGGCAGAACATCGCGATCCCCGCCGGTTGCTGGAGGCAAAGGACATTGATGTGATCTCCATTGCCACGCCGAATCACTGGCATGCGCTGGCTTCGATCTGGGCCATCCAGAGCGGGCGTGATGTCTATGTGGAAAAACCGGTCTCGCACAATGTCAGTGAAGGTCGCCGGATTGTGGAGTTTGCCCGGAAGTACGGGAAGATCGTCCAGACCGGCACCCAGTGCCGGAGCAGCCGCACTGGCATCGCCGAGGCCGTGAAGTGGGTGCAGGAAGGCAACCTCGGCAAGATCACCGTCTCCCGTGGTCTCTGCTACAAGAACCGCGGCACCATCGGCAAAACGGAAGGCCCGCAGCCCATCCCCGAGGGCATCGACTACGACATTTGGTGCGGCCCCGCGGCGAAACTCCCCCTGCGCCGCGCGAGGCTTCAATACGACTGGCACTGGGTCTGGAATACCGGCAACGGCGACCTCGGCAACCAAGGCATCCACCAGATGGACATCTGCCGGTGGTTCCTTGGCGAGACGGCCCTGGCACCGAAAGTCCTCAGCTTCGGCGGACGCCTCGGCTACGAGGACGATGGTGAAACGCCGAACACCCAAGTCGTTTATCAGGCCTATGCCAAAGCTCCGCTGCTCTTCGAAGTGCGCGGCCTGCCAACGAAAGGGCACATGGGAGCCGGGGTCGGCTGCATCATTCACTGTGAAGGCGGGCACGTCGTCGTGCCGAACTACGAGTCAGCCATCGCCTATGACAAGGAGGGGAAAGAGATCAAAAAATGGAAGGGGGCCGAAAGCCACTTTATGAATTTCATCAATGGGGTCAGAAGCCGCAAGTCCACCGACCTGCACGCCGATATTCTGGAAGGTCACCTCAGCAGCGCGCTCTGTCACACGGGGAATATCTCCTACCGGCTCGGCCAGAAGAAGACCCGCGAGGAAACCGCGGCCGCCCTCAAAGCCGACACCGTCCTGACAGAATCCTTCGGACGCATGGCGGAGCATCTCGCCGCCAACAAGGTCGACCTCACAGCGACGCCCGCCACGCTCGGCATGGCACTGACCATAGACCCGGTCACTGAGACCTTCCCCGGGAACGCCGGCGCCAACGCCATGCTCGCCCGCCCACCCCGCGCTCCGTATGTCGTGCCGGACAAAGCGTGAAAGGCATCCTCATACAGGTGAAAAAGAGAACGCTTTTTTTCTTTTGGGCCTAATCCGGTTTGATGGACACCATGGGACGCGGTGCGCATGGGTTGTTTAGTTGAGTTGGTTCTCGAAGTCCACAAGTGACTTGTAGCCGAGTGCGCGGTGGCGCCGCACACGGTTGTAATATTTTTCGGCGTAGTCGAAAAAGTCCTGGGTTGCTTCGGCCCGCGTCGCGTCGCCGCCGGCCGCTTTCGCCGGCTTACCGACCTCGGCGGCGAAGTGCTCAAGCAGATCATCGCCTGACCGGCGTTCCTTTTGGTGCAGTTTGCCGGGAAATAATCCAGATCGAGCCCGGAGCCCACCTCCGCGGCCCGAACCAGCCCGATGGCGGAACTCCAAACACAACTGCCGACACCAACCGTGTATTTGAACCGCCTCAGCAAAGCAAAACGGACGACGGCCCAAGGAGTAAACTTATTTCCCCGCCTGCAAGTTTGCTGCCTTGATCGGCACGGGGATGAAGGCGTGGATGAGCTGGTTGGTGGCCTTGGGGTCCGTATCGAAGAGGCGCACGGTGCCGTCGAAGCCGCCGGTCGCGAGCCGGCCGTTGGTCGGGTGAAAGGCGAGCGCGAAGACGGCTCCGGGATGGCCTTTGAAGGTGGTCACGCGTTTGCCGTCCTTGCCGTTGAACAGGCGGACTTCGCCGCCCGCGCCCCCGCTGCACACGTTGGTGCCGTCCGGGCTGTAGGCGATGGCATAGACGGGGCCGGGCAGTCGTTCCATTTCCTTGACGAGGTTCACGTCGTTGTTGGCGGCGGTGCGGCCCTGATTGTCCGCGATTTTATAGACGCGGGTCACGCCCTGTTCTCCGCCGTAGGCGACCACGTCCTCCTTGGGATGGCGCGCAAGGCAAAGAATGTTTTCGAGTAGCTTGTTGATGTCGTCAATGAACTGGCCGTTCGAGGGATCGATCAATTTCATCGCGCGATCGCGGCTGCCGGTGAGGAGCTTCTTGCCGTCGAGGTTGAAGGTGGTGCCGAAAACCCAGTCGCTGTGATTGTCAAACTTCATGAGTTCCTTGCCGTCCTTCACGGCGATGATACGGGCGCTCTTGTCCGCGCCACCGAAGGAGAGGCGTTCGCCGTCGGGCGAAAAGGCCACGCCGTAGAGGGAGTCGTTGGAGATTTTGTAGGAGGAGATTTGTTTGCGGGTGGCGACGTCCCAGATTTGAATTTCGCCGAAGAGCGCGGGCGCGCCGCCGGAGACGGCGAGGAGCTTGCCGTTGGGCGAGAAGGCGAGGAACTCGATGCGGGGGGATTCGCCGACGAGGCGCGCGACGAGGTTCGAGCCGTCGGCGCTGCGGAGGAGAACTTCGTGATAGCCGGAGACGGCGAGCAGGCTGCCGTCGGGCGAAAAGGCGAGCGCGGAGGTGACGGGCGGTTTCAGGTAGGTGGGCGGCGCGGCGAGCTTGAAGGAGTTGGCGCCGGCGGGCGTGTCGTCGCGCGCGCCCTGCATGATCCAGCGTTCGATCATGGCGATCTCGGCCTTGCCCAACGGGTCGCCTTCCTTGGGCATGGTGGGTTCGCTGCCGGAGATTTCCTCGACGACCAGGCTGTTGGTGAGGCTGCCGGCCTTGAAGCCGGGGCCGTGCTTGCCGCCCTTGAGGAAGCCGGCGTAGGTGGTGAGGTCGAGTTCGCCCTTCAACTTGCCGGGGTGATGGCAGCCGGTGCAACTGCGTTTGAAGACGGGGACAATGTCCTTGTAATAGCTGACGGGCTTGGTGCTGACGGCGGCGAAGAGAGTCACCGCGGAGAGCGGAAGAAAGGCGATGCTAATTTTTAACGCAAAGGCGCCGAGGCGCAAAGGCGCGAGGAGAACATCCAACATCGAACATCCAACATCGAACGCCCAAGGACTGCCTGGTGTCTTTGCGCCTTGGCGCCTTGGCGTTAAATTTTTCACCGACAGGTTGCGGTTGAGATGGACGGCTTTCTTCATGGAATTCTATTTCGGCTGGGGGCTGGGGACGGCGTTGGTGGCCGCGGTTTCCATTGGGGGCGCGGTGACGGATAATTTTAACGCGCCGGTGCGGTGCTTGAAGTTGCGGTCGTTGTGCAGGCCCGCGCCGAGGATGGTGAAGGAAAAGTTGGTGCCCAGGACGGCGTTGGTGGAGGCGGTCAGCGTGAGCGCGGCGTCCCCTGCCCCTTTCGCGATTTTTACCGGCTCGACCTGCACGCCTTTCGGCAGGTCCTCGAAGGTGAGCGCGATCTCGCCAGCGAAACCGGCGCGGCGCTCGGCTTTGATGGTGAGCTTGGCCTCCCCGCCCATCGCCACGGAATATTTCGGGGACGACGTGGAGAGCACGAAGGGAATCGGCGTGACGGTCAGCGGCACGGGCCGGGTGTAAAGGACGAAGGTCTGACCATCGTTGGTGGCCTCGGCGCGTACGATCACAGGCCGGGTGCCGAGTTCGGAATCGAGCCGGGCCTTCAACGGCAGCTTGGCGGACAGCTCGTTCGTCTTGAGGATGAACTCTTTCACATCGAGACTCTTGGTGATCGGCTCGCGGCCTGCCGAGAAGCCTTCGACGGAGAGCTTGATGTCGTTGGTGAAGCCGGCGCGGCGCGTGGCCAGAACTTCGAGGACGGTGGACTGGTCCTGATCGACGGCGGCGGTGAGCGTCAAGTTGTCGAGCGCGAAGGGCGCGGCGTCGAGCACGGTGAGCCAGGCTTCGCGAAAAGTTTTGTCCGCGAGGTTCGCGGGCGCGACGGTCTGCGTGAAGGTGGTGCCGGCGATTTGGCCCGAGGCGACGAGCTTAACCGGGAAGCTGCCCAACGACGCCGACTTCGCGGCGGAGAGCAGCATGGTGCCGCCGTTGACGCCAGCGGGCAGCAGGAGCGGTTCGCCGAGCACGCCGGGCGGGAGGTTCTCGAACTCGAAGCGCACCGGGCCTTCGAAGCCGTTTTGCCGGGTCACTTCGCAGCGAAATTTCGAGAGGCTGTCGCGATGCACGCGCAAAACATCGGGCAGCAGCCGCGCGATGAACCGGGGCGCGGCAGCGGCGGACGGCGGATGAATGGCGAGGCGGTAGGCGTAGGCGGGGCCGCCGAAATCGTTCAGGTCGCGGAGCGCGAGGAAATATTCGGCATCCTTCTTCGCGTCGAATTCGAGGCGCGCCTCGGCGGCTTCGGCCCCGTTGTTCTGCATGAGCACCGCGCCGTTCGTGTCGGTGAGGATGAGTAACGCGTCGAGGGAGGAGCCAAATTTGCGGGCGTTGACTTCGCAGATGAGCTTGCCGGCGGCGGCGGCCTTGATCTTGAAACGGTCCATGTCCTTGCGCGCGTCGAGGCGGCCGTTGATGACGACGGGCGCGGTGAAGAGGTTCGCGTGGGCTACCGTGTTGTTCGGCTCGGTCTCGCCCGCGTCCGGCCACTCCTGCACATCGAACGGCACGAGGTTGTCGAAGCCGGGCGCGGTCGCCACGCGCAGGTCCTGCCGGCCGGGCGGCGCCGAAGACGGAATGGCGTGGGTCATCTTGGCGTTCGGGCCGAGGTTGCGTCCGAAGAGGGCCAGCTCGACGGTTTTACCGCGCTGTCCGCCGAAAGGGAAACAGGATTCCACGTAGGGCAGCGCGCCGGCGAAGATCAGATATTTGTACTCCGCGCCGCCGCGATATTGAAAATCGCGCAACTGCACGACGTAATCGCCGTCC
>CANMZY010000285.1:0-4946 GCA_947502425.1 Verrucomicrobiales bacterium | reverse complement strand
AGGGCCTGCACGCGCTCGTTGCCGTTCAAATCATGGCGCGCGGTGTAGAACGGCCAGAAGTCCACCCGGTGCAGCGCCGCGCCGGTGGCGGTGTTTTTCTCCGTCAGGTCGGAGTAGAGGAAAAAGAAGATACGGGTGCGCGAGCGGTCGAGCGGGTCGGAGCGGAGGCGGTCGCGCTTGTAAACCGGCCAGAGGTACCAGCATTTGTCCTGCGTGGCGTTGTGCGCCTGGCTGAAGAACGGCCAGATGCGGTTGGCGGTCTTGCCTTCGCCGCGCGCGAAGACGACCAGCGGCCAGGGCATGTCCCACTCGCGGTATTTTTTCTCGCGATCATCGGTGCGGGTGAAACCGAGCGGCCAGAGGTAGGTGGTGGAGTCGCGCAGGGGCGAACGGGTGAAGCTGTAGAACGGAATCAACGCCTGCTGATGCACGGGATTGGTCGTGCCAGTGGCGGTGTGGTCGTTGAAGAAGAACGGCCAGAGCAGGAAAAATTTATCGTGGCCGGGGACGGGAACCGCGTCGCCCCAGGTGTTGGTGCGGGTGGTGGGAATTTTGTGCTCGTGGCCGACGAGCGGCCAGAACTGCCAGCCCTCGAGGCCGGGGCCTTGGCGGATGTGAAAGAAAGGGTAGGGGGTGTTCCAGGTGGTGAAGTCGCGCTTGCTCGTCTTCACCCAGCCCGGCCACATGATCCAACTGATCTGCTCGTGAAAAAGCCGGTTGCGGATCGTGCCGTAAAAAGGCAGGACGGCGGTGTAGTTTCGTTCCGGGATGCGCGAGCGCTGCTGGAAATAAACCGGGAACAGGGTGAACCGGTGGTCGTTCGTGGCCGTCTGCGTCTGCCCGCCCGTGAAGTTGAACAACTGAAAAATCTGGAAGCGATACTCCTTGCCGAAGCGGTCGTAGCCGAACAGCGGATAGGCCAGATCGTATTCCTCGAAATCGAGGTCCTCGTCGAGCGTGTGGGAAAAAAGCGGCGGCAAGGCCCAGAGGCGGGTCGTGTCCTTCAGTTCGGAATAGAAGAACGGACCCGCGGCCTCGGTGCGATGGCCGGGTGCGAGGGTGAGCTTGAACTGATGGTAAAACGGGCCGGCTTCCAGATCGTCCGCCACGACCGCGCCGGGTGACAGCAGGACGGTCAGGGCCAGGACGAGCCAGCGGCCAACAAGTTGTTTCTCGCACACCATGAGTGCGGATAGAGGAGTGGGCGGAGCGAAAAAGATCAATCCCAGATTTTGTTTTCGCGGCGAAAATCCCCTTGCCTCCACGCGGAACTCCGCCTGCAATGTCGCCATGTCTTCACGTTCTGAAATCACCGCGCGTCTCGTCGCGCTGGGCCTGGTGGCGGTGGTGCGCGTGCCGAGGCGCGAGTTGGTGCTGCCGGTGTGCGAGGCGCTGGTCGCGGGCGGAGTGCTGGCGCTGGAGATCACTCTGACCGTGCCGGACGCGCTGGCGGCCCTGCGCGAGGTGTCGGAAAAATTCGGCGCCCGCGCACTGGTCGGCGCGGGCACGGTGTTGAACGCGGCCCAGGCAAGGGCCGTCCTGGAGGCGGGCGCGCAGTTTCTGGTCAGCCCGGTCACGTGCCTCGGACTGATCGCCGTGGCGCACGCCGCGCAGAAGCCGGTGATGCTCGGCGCCTACACGCCGACGGAGGCGCAGCTCGCGCACGAGGCGGGCGCGGATTTCATTAAGATTTTTCCGGCGGACAAGCTGGGGCCGGGCTACATCAAAAATCTGCGCGGGCCGCTGCCGCATCTGCGGATCGTGCCGACGGGCGGGGTCGATCTGCAGACCACCCCGGAATTTGTGAAGGCGGGCTGCGTGGCGCTGGGGGTCGGCTCCGCGCTGCTCCCGGCGGGAATTTTGGAAACGCAAAACTGGCCGGAGCTGACGCGGCTGGCGGGGGAATTCGTCCGCGTGTTGGGTGAAGCACGAAGCCGGTTGCCGTGAGGCCGCGCCTGGTTTAACAATTTTCCCATGAATCCATTTCAAGTCCGCCGCGCCACGCTGGAAGACCTGCCCCAGTTGCTGCCCCTGTGGCGGACCGAGCGGCTGCCGGCGGCGGCGCTGGAAAAGCGGTTCACGGAATTTCAAGTGGTGCTGGCGGGGGACGAGTTGATCGGCGCCGTCGGGCTGCACATTTCTGTGCAGCAGGGCAAGCTGCACAGCGAGGCGTTCGCCCGGCCGGAGCTGGCCGAGGCCGCGCGCCCGCTGCTCTGGGAGCGGGTGCAGACCCTCGCGCACAGTCACGGGTTGATGCGCCTGTGGACGCGGCTCGCCGCGCCGTTCTGGCGGGCGGCGGGGTTTGCCGCGGTGGAAGCGCCGGCCAGCCTGCCGGCGGAGTTTGCCGAGGACAACGCGCGCTGGGCCTTGCTGGCACTGCGCGAGGACAGCGCGATGCCGCAAACGCTCGACAAGCAGTTTGAAATGTTCAGGGCCATCAGCCGCGAAGAAACCGAGCGCACGTTCGAGCGGGCAAAAAAAATCAAATTCATCGCGCTGCTCCTGCTGGTGGTGCTGGCCGGCCTGATCGCCATCTGGGCCATTTTTCTTTTCAGGCTGAAACCGGATATTTTCCGGCCGCATTGAGTCTGGATTCAGAAACAGGGATGGCGGAGCGCGCGTGTCGCTTCCAGCCGGTTACGGGCGGGACGCCCATGGACACAGCTGGGACGGCGGAGCCACTTAGCGCGGGCGCGGCGGGGTGGTGAATTCGTCCGCGTGGTAGGAGCTGCGCACCATCGGGCCGCTGGCGACATGGACAAAACCCATTCCTTCGGCGCGGGTCTTGTATTCGGCGAATTTTTCCGGGCGCACAAATTCCACCACCGGCAGATGCTGCAAGGTTGGCTGCAAATACTGACCGAGCGTGAGGATGTCGCAGTGCGCCGTGCGCAAGTCAACCAGCGCCTCGAGCAGTTCGGCCTCGGTTTCACCCAGGCCCAGCATCACGCCGGACTTGGTGTGGATGGTGTCGCCGCGCTTGGCTTTCACCTTGGCGAGCACGCTCAACGAGCGCTCGTAGGTCGCACGATGGCGCACGGAGGGCGTGAGACGGCGGACGGTTTCGAGGTTGTGATTGTAAATCTCCGGGTTGGCCGCCAGCACCGCGTCGATGGCGAAATCCTTGTCGAGAAAATCGGGCACAAGCACTTCGATGACGATGCCGGGACAGGCCGCGCGCACCGCCTCGATGGTCTGCCGGAAATGTTCCGCGCCGCCGTCGGCCAGATCGTCGCGCGCCACGGCGGTGATGACGACGTGTTGCAAGTTCATCCGGCGCGTGGCCTCGGCGACGCGCTGCGGTTCGTCTGTTTCCAGCGCGAGGGGCTTGGCGGTGCTGACGGCGCAGAAGCCGCAGGCGCGGGTGCAGCGGTCGCCGGCGATCATGAACGTGGCCGTGCCCTTGCTCCAGCATTCCCAGTGGTTCGGGCACTTGGCGCTCTCGCAGACGGTGTGCAGGCGCAGGCCGTCGAGCAGGTTGCGGGTCTGCGCGAAGGTGTCGCTCTGCGGGAGTTTCAGGCGCAGCCATTCCGGGAGGCGCGGGCGGGGTTTGAGTTCGGTGGTGGTCATCAAAATTCGTAGCCAAGTTTCTGCAAAAATGTTTCGAGCTGGTCCGTGTCGAAATCCGCGAGGACCTGGCCGTCCACCTCGACGCACGGCGCTTTTGTCTGGCCGGTAAGTTCGCGCATCTCAGCGCGGGCGGCGGCGTTTTCGGAGACGTTCAGCGTTTCGTAGGTCCAGCCACGTCGGTCCAGCCAGTCTGCGGCCTCGTCGCACCAGCCGCAAAACGGCTTGATGAAGAGGCGGATTTTTTCAGGTTTCATTCGTCAACAGTCCCCATCACGCCTCGGTGATGAACGTGTCGCTGTGTTCGTAGCACGGCGCGCAGCAGCAGAGCAATCGCAACGTGTCCGCGCCGGTGTTCCAGAGCTTGTGTTTTTTGCCGGGTGGGATGGCGATGGCGTCGCCGGCCTGGACGTCGCGCGTCTCGTCCTCGATGCGCAGCCGGCCCGCGCCGGCGGTGATGAAATAAATCTCCTCGGTCTTCGCGTGGTAATGCTCCTGGGTGGCGGCGCCGGCGGGCAGGCGGGCCTCGGCCAGGCTTTGGTGGCGGATGGCGGAGTTGCGATGGGCGAGCAGTTCGCGGATTTCCGAGCCGTCCTTGGTAATGAAAGGCGGGGCGGTGCTGACGTTGACGATGTCCATGCGCCGATGGTGGCCGGCGCGGGAAATTTTTCAAGCGCGCAGGAAAACGGGTGTTGACCGAATTGGCATGGAGCGCGGCGGTGTCGAAGACCAGCCGCAGCACTTTCGACCCGGCGGCGGATGGTCGAGGACGACACAGCCGCGCTCTGGCGAAGTGCAGATCAGGACACCACGGGAAAACGGTTTGACCGGGCGGGCGGCGTAATTAAAGTGGGCACATGGATCATTCGCCGCAATTTTTGAAAGTCGTCAACGAGGCCCGCGCCCGGGTGAAGGAGGTTTCCATCGAGGAGGCCCGCCGGCGGCTCGGGGAAAATCCCAAGGCCGTTTTGCTGGACGTGCGCGAGGATGGCGAGTGGCAGGCGGGCCATGCTGCGCAGGCCGTGCATCTGGGCAAGGGCGTGCTGGAGCGGGACATTGAGAAGATGTTTCCGGACCCGGATGCCGAGATCATCATGTATTGCGGCGGCGGCTTTCGCTCGGTGTTGACCTGCGAGGTGGCGCAGCGCATGGGCTATCGGAGGGTGAGTTCGCTGCTTGGCGGCTACAAGGGGCTGGTGCAGGCGGGTTGGCCGATGGCGAAATGAGTTTGCCGCCGTTGCGGCCGAAGAATGCGGTTGCTTTTTGGGCCGCCGTTTGGAATTTTGTGCGGACTTTGATGGATGGGGTCGTAGCTCAGTTGGTAGAGCGTCTCGTTCGCAATGAGAAGGTCGCAGGTTCGATCCCTGTCGGCTCCACCA
>CANMZY010000284.1:0-4949 GCA_947502425.1 Verrucomicrobiales bacterium | reverse complement strand
CGGAGTTGTGATCGGTGGTGACCGGTGCCATCAGGAACGGTTCGCCGGCAAAAATCATCAGGCCCACACGGTCGGTCGTCAGCCGGTCGATCATCCGGTTGATGCCGAGCTTGGCGGCGGCGAGCCGGTTCGTCTTGTTCTCCTTCCACATCGCGTCCTCGGCCAGCATGCTTCGCGAGATGTCGAGCGCGATGATCACGTCCACGCCCGGCTTTTCGATTTTAATTTCGCGGAAGCCCAGCAGCGGGCGGGACAGGGCGGCGATCAGGAGGACCAGCCCGGCAATGAGCAGCACCGCCTTCAGCCGCCGCTTGGAGTAATCAACCGACCGCAGCAACTGCTCGTGCAGACGCGGCGCGACCACTCGGTCGAGACTGGACCGCTTGCGCCGCGCGCTCCAGCGCAGCAGGAGCAGGCACGCGGGAATGACCACGACGATGAGCGCGAGCCAGAGGATCTGGGCAAATTTCATGGCAGCCGCCTCCAGATGGTGTTGGTCAGGAGCAGTTCCCCGAGCACCAGCAGCAGCGCCGGCACGCAGAACCACCCCATCAGCTCGCGGTAATTCTTCTGCTTGTTTTCCTTGAAGTCCGCCTTTTCCAGCAGCTCGATCTGGTTGTACACGCTCTTCAGTCCGGCGGTGTCCGCCACCTGAAAGAGCTGTCCACCCGTCAGTTTCGGTATTTGAGCCATCTCATTGTTTTCCCGGTTCAAAGTCCCCATGTCCTTGAAATCGACGATCTGGATGAAATGCACCTTGATGTCCTCGCGCGCGATGGCACGGGCGACATCCGCCGGCGGCGGGCCGCGGTTCACCTGCTCGGCGTCGCTGACCAGAATCGCAATCTTGGTCTGGTTGGTGGCTGGCAGCAGATGCTCGGCGGCGATCAGCAGCCCGGAGCCGGGCGCGGTGCCGGCGCCGGGCTTCTCTTCCTTCAACCGTTTGACCAGCCAGTCATGATCGAGCGTCAGCGGGCTGACCAGAAAGGCGTCCGCATCAAACTTCACCACGCCGATGCGGTCGTGCGGACGGTCCTTGATGAAATCGCCGATCACTTTGATGAGCGCCTGGTAGCGCGGAACTTTTTTGTTTTCGAGCAGGAAGTCCTTCGTCTTCATCGTGCCGGAAAAATCCAGCACCATCATGATGTTGATCCCCTTCGCGTCGTCGTCGGAGAGGCCCTTCTCCACCTGCGGACGCGCCATCGCCAGCAGCAGGAGGAGCAGCACCAACAGCCGGAAGGTCAGCAGAATCGCCCCGCGGCCGAAGCGCGGCTTGCGGCTCGCCGCCTGGAGCAGCTTGCTCGAGGAAAACTGCACGGCGGCGATCGGCGCAAACTTCCCGCGCAGCCAGGCCCACAGCGGGATCAGCAAAATGAGCGGCAGCCACCACCAGTGCGCGAACCGAAACGTGTGCAGCAGGGCCAAAAGATCGTTCATGCGGCCTCCTTTGCCTGGGCGGTGAGTGGTGTGGTCGGAGTTGCCGCCGGCGTGGCCGAGGGGATGAGGCGTGTGTTAGTCACAAAGCGCACGGCGGCGTCATGCAACGCCGTCAGTTCCGCCGGCTCGGCGTGGGTGCGGGCGAACTTGAACAGGTCGCAACAGCCGAGAAAATTCGCCAGCAGCTTCCGGTGGTTCGGCTCGAGCTTCGGCGATACTTGCGTCTCGGCGAGAAATTCCTCAGTCGAGCGGCGCGGCGCGTAGATGTCGAAGCGCACCTCGATGTAGCGGCGCACGATGCCGGAGACCTCGACGCCATACGGTTTGGAATTGCCGGGCTTGATGAGGCGGCGGGCGGCTTCGAGCAGGGCGAGCGCGTCCTCGAGGGCGGCCGCGGCCGCGCGTTGCGACGGCTGCTGCCGGAGCTGCGCCTGGCGTCGGCGCCAGAGCATCAGCACCGCCACGGCGAGCACGGCCACCCCGAGCGCGATGAGCATGAGCACGAACAGTGAGATGGGCGCGCTCAGCAGGCGGAGGTCGTCGATCAGTTCAAGCGGCTTGTCGTTCATGGGTGCAGCCGGTGGTAACGGGTCTTGAAAAACTTGGTCAGCGCCTTCAGGTACGGCTGGTCGGTCTGCAGCTCGATGGTGTCGATGCCGGCCCGGCGCAGCGTCCGCCGCTGCCCTTCCAACTGGCTGGCCGCCTTCTCGGCAAACAATTTCCGGGTGCGCGCGTCGGCGGTGTTGAGTTCGACGATCTCGCCGGTTTCCGCATCCTCGAAGACGATCCGGCCCACGTTCGGCAGCTCCCGTTCGCTGGCGTCGTGTAGCGGGATCGCGATCAAATCGTGCTTGCTCCCGACGATCTTGAGCGCGCGGTCGAAGTCCTCGTCCATGAAATCTGAGATGACGAAGATGACGGCTCGGCGTGAGAGGGCGTGGCTGACGTGGTTGAGCGCGGCCGTCAGGCTGGTGCCGCGGCGTTTGGGCTGGTAGGTGAGCACGTCGCTGATGATGCGCAGGACGTGGGAACGGCCCTTTCCGGGCCGGACGTATTTTTCGTCGCGGTCGGTGAACAGGAGCAGGCCCACCTTGTCGTTGTTGTGGACGGCGCTGAAGGCGAAGACGGCGGCGATCTCGGCGGCCAGCTCGCGCTTGCTTTGGTTGACGGAGCCAGTGACGCCGGAGGCACTGGCATCGACGAGGAGCATCACGGTCATCTCGCGTTCCTCGACGTATTTCTTGATGTGCGGGATGCCGGTGCGCGCGGTGACGTTCCAGTCCATGCGGCGCACCTCGTCGCCGGGCTGATACTGGCGTACCTCGTCGAAATCCATGCCGCGCCCCTTGAAGACGGAGTGGTACTCGCCGGCCATCAGGTCTTCGACGAGGCGGATGGTCCGCATCTCGATGTGCCGGATTTTTTTGAGCCACTCCTTGGGGATCATGCGCGGGAAAGACGGAGGACGGAGGACGGAGGGCGGGGGACGTGGGCATGACGCCAGCCAAAATCCCAAAGGCCCGCCGGGAACCACGGCGCGCGAAGCGGAAGGAGGGCTTGGTTCATGGAGGTTTCTTTCGTCATGCGGACGGTGTGGTTTGAAATTTCCCGGCTAGGGCACCGCCACGTTGTCCAGCAGATGCTTCACGATGTGCTCGCTGGTCACATCGTCGGCCTCGGCCTCGAAGGTGGTGATAATGCGGTGGCGCAGCACGTCCATGGCGATGGACTTGATGTCCTGGGGCGTGACATACCCGCGTCCGTTGAGAAACGCGCAGGCTTTGCCGGCAAGGGTGAGGTTGATCGTGGCGCGGGGCGAGCCGCCGAAGCGGATTTTGCCGTCCATCGCGGGCGCGAGGCGTTTCGGCTCGCGGGTGGCGAAGACGAGCTTCACAATGTAGTTGGAAATCTGGTCATCGACATGCACCTGATCGACGAGTTGGCGCATCTCGAGAATCTTCTCCGGCGTGATGACCGCCTTGAGCGGGTCGCGCACGCTGGTGCGGGCACACAGGTGCAGAATCTGTTTTTCCTCCGCCTCGTTCGGATAGCCGACCACGACCTTCAACATGAAGCGGTCCACCTGCGCCTCGGGCAGCGAGTAGGTGCCCTCCTGTTCGATGGGGTTCATCGTGGCGAGCACGAGGAACGGCTTGGGCAGCGGAAAGGTCTCGTCACCGATGGTAACCTGGCGTTCCTGCATCGATTCGAGCAGAGCGGACTGCACCTTGGCGGGGGCGCGGTTGATTTCGTCGGCGAGGATGAGGTTGGCGAAAATCGGGCCTTTCTTGGTGGTGTAGGTGCCGTCGCGCGGATTGTAGATCAGGTTGCCGAGCAGATCGCTGGGCAGGAGGTCGGGCGTGAACTGGATGCGCTGAAACTTGGTGGAGATGCACTGGGCCAGCGCGCTCACGGCGGCGGTCTTGGCCAGGCCGGGGACGCCTTCGAGGAGGACGTGGCCGTTGGCGAGGAGGCCGATCAGCAGGCGGTCCACGAGGTATTGCTGGCCGACGATGGCCTTGGCCATTTCACTTTTGATGCCCGTGAGCAACGGGTGCATCGCCATGATTTGTTTATTGAGATCTTCGATTTCTGATTTCATACATTTCAAAACGGTTTCGGCCACTGACAGTTTCTGCCCGTGAGAACTCGGGACAATTTCAGCATGCGGCTTCTCTGTAAAGCGCGGATGTGGCGAAAATCGACGCGACGATGTGTGGTGCTATTCAGAAAAAGCGGCGCAGGCGCAGAGAAATTTTTTCCATGAATCGGAACGCGCCTGTCCCCGGACGCGGCATCACCGCCCCCGGTTGGCGAACTGCTGGAAGGCGGGGGCGTTCTGCAGACGCCCAGTTCGGTCAAGTTCCGGTGTTTGGCAAAGCTGTAGTCGAGCTTGGCCGTGCTGAACTGCGGATCGAAGGTGAAGTCACCGCCCCCCGAACACACGCTTGAAAAAGCCCGGCTTGTTGTAGCGCTGCTTCGCGGCCACTTTGTCGAAGGCGGCCAGAGACTTGAGCTTCACATAGAGAATGTCCGGCACCTTCGCGTGGCCGGAGATGACATGCACCGCCTCGTTGGCCCGGTCCAGCGCATCGACATCGATGTCCGGCTGCTTGATGTGGTGGCGTTGCAGGAGGGTTTTCAGTCCGTGATAGGACTGGTTCGAGCGCGAGCGGGTTTTGTTTTCCGAGTCGTGTTCCGCGTCCACCACGATGATGTAGCCGCAACCCGATTGACCAGCGACTCCATGCCTAGGTTGTTGTAGTGCCCGCCGTCCGGCACATCGAGCCATTTGGCCTCCGGCATGCCTGATTTCGGCGCGCTGGCCTCGCCGTCCACATAGTTGGCGATCTCACGGCTGAGGCCGAACCCGGCCACTTCCAAGCCGAGGCCCGGCACATGCACCGCCACCGCCGCGCCCGAGATGGCGATGGAATCGCGGATGCGGATGGCCTTGTCATCCGCCGCCAGATCCGTTGCCGTCACGTAGCGGAGTGAGCCCGTGCCGC
>CANMZY010000283.1:0-4961 GCA_947502425.1 Verrucomicrobiales bacterium | reverse complement strand
CAACTTCCGCAAGACCGCCGCCATCATCCTCGGCACCGCGCTGGGCGTGATCAGCGTAATCTTCCACTGACCGTGAGCCACCCCGCCGCCAGCCCGAATCCTGCCCCCGCGCCGTTGGCGCATTGGACCGAGCGCCTGCGCCGGCAGGAGCGCAAAGTCACCGGGCCGCGCCGGGCCATCCTGGAGATACTCCACCGCCAGCCACGCCCGCTGACCAACCGGGAAATTTTTCGCGCCCTGCCGTCCGGGAACTGCGATCTGGCAACCATTTATCGCTCCATGCACCTGCTGGAAAAGATGGGCCTGGTAAAGCGGTTTGATTTCGGGGACGGGACGGCCCGCTTTGAACTGCTGGCCGAGGGGGACGACGGGCATCATCACTATCTCGTCTGCACCACCTGCACGGAAGTGGTCGAGATCGATGACTGTTTTCCGCACGAACTGGAGCGGCGAATTGCGGCGCGCAACGGCTTTCAGAAAGTCACGCACCGGCTGGAATTTTTCGGTGTCTGTCCGCGCTGCCAGTGACCGGGGCGCGGCTTGGCCAAACAAAAAAGCCACGCGGGCGCGGGGTTCGTCGTTTTAGACCGTAGCTTTCATTTCAGGCCGGATTTTCCTGCATCCAGTCGCCGAGGCGGATGATTTCCTTTATTTTACGCCGCTCGTAGCGGTGTTTCTTGGCTTTTTGCGGCCGGTCCTCGGCCTGACGGAAGGATGGTTTGGGGTTGCGAATGACCTCGGTTATTGCTTCCAATGTTTTTATCATAGCACTGTTACCTTTCCTGCCGCCCTGCGGCCAACCGGATGCCCACCCTCTTCCCTTTTCATTCACCCCCCGCTGGCCCGTCTGCGGCCCCGGTTGTGCAAGGCTGACTGAGAATATAGATGCCATCGGTGGTGAATCAGTTCAAAATTATTTTCTCAATCTTCACCGCACTGTCAGGAAACCGACACGCACCGCGCGATGAACCGGGCGCAACATCTCTGGAATTGCGACCACCTGCGGATCAATCCGCCCAATGTCCCCGGCGGTTTTCCGGAACTTTCATCGTCTCCGGGCAAATCAGATAAACCGCACGTCGGGAGCGTTCCCAGGCCTTGACCAGATTTTGCCGGGGGAAAACCTTCCGCACCGTGTTTTCCTTTTTTGGATTCGGCCAGGGATCATTCACCACCACGTCGCCCGTGCCGGTGAAACCGACCACCACGATCAAGTGGCCGTTGCCGTCGTCCACGGGCCGGCCATTCAAGAAATCAAACGACACCGAAACTGCCACCGGGATCCCCGCCGCCACCCACTCCTCGATCTCGGACACATCATCGAAGCGCGTCACCACCGCGCGCATCCCCTCGAACTTCCCGGCGAAGGCCGTGTTGAAAACCCAGTTGCCCGTCCCCGGCAGGTTCCGGTCCTGCACGCCGGCGGCCACCTGCGGCACCGGCACATCCAGCTCGGACCGATGCAAAACCCTCGCCCAATGCGCCAGCAGCATCGAGACGCACGCCGGGCTGCACCAACCTTTCGCGCCCGGATGACCGGTCTGCGCGCGCTGCGGCACGTCGATGATTTTCCCCCACGCGACGGGTCGGGCTGAAACTTTTTCCGACGGCCCGGAGCCGCCGAGAAACGAGGCCCCCGCAAATTTCAGGCGTGGCAAAAAATTTTCACCAGCACCCGACAAAGTGATGCGAATCTGCGCCTCCTCCATCGGCTGCCGGACCACCAGCGTGTCGGTCAAGACCGTGCCATCCCCGTCCCGCTGGCCCTTCACGCTCGCGCGCGGATTCCCCGCAGTGTCTTCGGACCAGAGACCAAGCGTATAAAATTTCGTCGGCCGCCCCGCGTGAAAGCCCCGCGCCTCCGCCCGCAGATGAGCGCCCGGCGGACAACTCGCGTTCCAGGAAACGATCAGCTCGCGCCACGCGCCGCCGGTCTTCAATCGCGGCGAAGTCAACGTCACGCCGTTTCCATTCGTCACGCGCTGGAACGTCTCGAAATTTTTCCAGCCTTGGAACGACGTGAAGCGCGGCTCCGTCGGCGTGGCGCAACCGGACGCCAGCAGGCCCGCACCCGCCAGCGCGAGCAGGGCGCCTCCGAGACGGGCGGCAGGGGCGACGATCTTCATGGCAAGAAACCTCAGCGGTGCACCAACTGGCCGAGCGCGTGGCCCAGCCAGACGGCCGCGAGACAGAGCACGAGCGAAAGCACAGCGTAGGCGCCGGCTTGAAACCAGTGGCTCGCGCGCAGAAGATTCAGCGCGTCCAGGCTGAACGAAGAGAAGGTGGTGTAGCCGCCGCAAAGGCCGATCATCAAAAATTCCCGCCAGCGCGGCTGGGCCTGCCAGCGGTTCTCGCCGACGAGCCACGCCGCCAGCAGTCCGATGACGAATGAGCCGGTGACGTTGACGAGCAGTGTGCTCCACGGAAAGGCTTTGCCCGCGCGGCCGTCGATGAAGTTGGAGGCCCAGTAGCGGCCCATGCTGCCCAACGCGCCGCCGAGTGCGATCCAGAGGTAGGCCATAAGTTCAGCCGACGGCCTGCGGGCCTTCGCCGCCGTTGATCAGGAAGAGCACGGCCATGCGGACGGCCAGGCCGTTGGTGACCTGCTGGAGGACGACGGAACGCGCGCAGTCGGCCACTTCGCTGTTGATCTCGACGCCGCGATTGATCGGGCCGGGGTGCATGATGAGCACGTCAGGTTTGGTCTTTGCGAAGCGGGCTTTGGTGAGGCCAAAGAGGTTGGTGTATTCGCCGATGCCGGGAAACATCGTCTGGCGCTGCCGCTCGTGCTGGATGCGGAGCAGGTTGATCACATCGGCGGACTCGATGGCTTCATCGACGTTGTAGGTCACGCGGCAGCCCATCTGCTCAAAAACTTTCGGCACCAGCGTGGAAGGCCCACAGAGGGTGACGTTCGCGCCGAGCTTGGTCAGCGCCCAGATGTTGGAGCGGGCCACGCGGCTGTAGAGAATGTCGCCGAGAATGGTGACGTTCAGCCCGGCAATGGTCCCCTTGTTCTCCCGGATGGTGAACATGTCGAGCAGCGCCTGAGTGGGGTGCTCGTGCGCGCCGTCACCGGCGTTGACCACGCTGGCGTTGAGAAAGCGCGCGAGGAAATGCGGCGCGCCGGTCGCGCTGTGACGGATGATGATGATGTCGGCGTTGAGGGCTTCGAGGTTGCGAGCGGTGTCCTTGAGGGTCTCGCCTTTTTTGAGCGAGGAGGCCTCGGCGCTGAAGTTGATGACGTCGGCGGTCAACCGCATGGCGGCCAGCTCGAAGCTAATACGAGTACGGGTGCTGGGTTCGATGAAAAGGTTGACGACGGTTTTGCCGCGCAGGGCCGGGACTTTTTTGATGGCGCGTTCTCCGACCGCTTTGAACGACTTGGCGGTGTCGAGCACGGTGACGATTTCCTCCGGCGAAAGGGATTCGATGTCGAGCAGATGTTTGCGGTGCCAGCTCATAATTTTCCCAGGGTCACGGTGTCGTCGCCGCCCGTCTCCAGCAACTGGACGTTGACGCTTTCGCGCAGGGAGGTGGGCACGTTCTTGCCGACGAAATCAGCCTTGATGGGCAGCTCGCGATGGCCGCGGTCGATGAGCACGGCGAGCTGAATGCGCTTCGGGCGGCCGAAATCATTGAGCGCATCCAGCGCGGCGCGGGTGGTGCGGCCGCTGAAGAGCACGTCGTCCACCAGCACCACGGTCTTGCCGGTGATGTCGAAAGAAATGGTGGTGGGATGCACCGTGGGCGCGGCCTGCCGACCGAGATCGTCCCGGTGCATGGAGACATCCAGCGTGCCGACCGGCACGGGCTGGCCGCAGATTTCGCGCAGGAGAACCCCGAGTCGTTCCGCGAGGAAGACGCCGCCGCGCTGCACGCCGACCAGCGCGAGTTCCGCGTCCGCGTCGCAGCGCTCGGCGATTTCGTGGGCAATGCGCGTGAGGGCGCGTTGCAGCGTGACGGGGTTGAGGATGAGCGTGGGTTCAGACATGTCGGGCGCGGGTGATGGGGGTAAAAAAAGCAACCGGCCCGTGAGCAGGGCCGGTGGGCGGAGTTGAAATGTTTTTCGTTTGCATGGCTGCCTTGGCGGCCTCGCAGGACCGCGTTAAAGGAGCAGGCCGTCTAGTGGCTGGCGCTCTGGCGGCTCTTCCGCCATTTGGACCGGTGCTTGACGATCCAGTCGGTCAGGGCGCGCTCGAAGCCGATGTCGTGGCCGGCCCGTTCTGATTCAATCCATTTATGCCGCAAAATCTCTTCGCGCTCGGCCTGGAATTCGCGGTAGAGGGAGGACTTCTTGACCGAGTCGGCATCACCGAAGCCTTCGAGAGATGTGTTTGACATAATCATGGCAGTAAAAAGCTACGCCAAATTAACATTGGCCGCCCGGCTGACAATACAATTTTTGAACCGGTGGGGGCACGCCGGGTTGCGCGGTCTCAACCCAGCTTCTGCCGCAGCGTTTCCGCGATTTTCAGAAACGCCCGGGCCGGCGGCGCGGCGGGCGCCGAGACCACGACGGGCACTCCACAGTCGCCGCCCTCGCGGATGGCGACGTAGATCGGAACCTCGCCGAGGAACGGGACGTTCTTCCGCTCCGCTTCCGCGCGACCGCCGCCGTGGCCGAAAATTTCCACGCGCTCGCCGCCGGGCGTGATGAAGTAGCTCATGTTCTCGACAATCCCGAGGATCGGCACGTTGACCTTCTCGAACATCGCGATGCCCTTGCGAACCACGCCGAGCGAGGCCTCCTGCGGCGTGGTCACGATCACGCCGCCGTCCAGCGGCACCGTCTGGCACAGGGAAAGTTGCGCGTCACCGGTGCCGGGCGGCAAATCGACGAGCAGATAATCCAGTTCGCCCCACGCGACGGAGTTCACAAACTGCTGGATGGTTTTCATGATCATCGGGCCGCGCCAGATGACCGGCGCGTCGCCATCGAGCAGGAAGCCCATGCTCAT
>CANMZY010000282.1:0-4964 GCA_947502425.1 Verrucomicrobiales bacterium | reverse complement strand
CCGCACGGCGACTACGTCCGCAAGTGGTGTCCCGAACTCACGAAGCTTCCTGACAAGTGGCTGCATCAGCCACATTCCGCGCCAGTTGAAATCTTGCGCGCCGCCGGAGTCACGCTTGATTGCACTTACCCGCGCCCCATCGTCAGCCACATTATCGCTCGCGAAGTCGCTTTGGAGTCGTTCGCAATGATCAAAACCCGCCCGGATGGGTAATAAACGGGATCGATCGTCCACCTTGAAGCAGGCCTGACCAGCCGGAAACAGAGACAGCATGCATGCTGCAGCTCTTGAAACAGCCGGACGACCAGAAATTCAGCGCTCGGTCTGGCGACCAATCATCGTGATGGCGGTCTCACTTTTTTTGCATGAACCTCAAAATGCAAAGGCTTCCACCATCAATTTTGCCTCTGCTTCGTTGCCAGGAACTCAAACACCCGTTTCCACCATTCGGGAGATTGTGCCGCGATGTCGTTGTGTCCGGCATCGGGAATGATTTCGAGATCCTTGGGACCGGCGTAACCGGCGAACAATTTTCGCCCAAACCTCGCGGGGATCACCTGGTCCGCTTCGGCCAGGATGATTTTAACGGGCCCCCGGTAATCCGTCAGCCAGGCGGCCGGTTCATATCGATCCCACAACATCAGGGAAACGGGAAAGATTTTCATCCGTGCCTGGCCCACGGAGACGAGCCGGCCGTAGGGTGCGAAACAGATCAGGCCGGCAACTTTCTGGTCGTACTTCCTGGCCAGGTGGGCGGCGACGCCGGTGCCCAGCGATTCGCTCACGACGTAAACCGGCCGGCCCGACGGAATGGAATCGAACGCCTCTTCGGCCGCGTCGAGAATACTTTTCTGACTCGGTGCCCCGGCGCGAGCGCCAAAGCCGGGATACTCCAGGACAAAAACATCCACGGCGGCGGCGGCATGGATCGGTCCGGCCAGATAACTTCGATCCAGGGCGCAGCCACCGTTGCCATGCACGATCAAGACCGCCCCGGTCGCCGTCCTGGTGGATGGAAGCCGCCAGCCCATGATTTCACCGCCGGGATTTCGCCAGGCTTGAAAGCCATTTTGCACCGCGATTTTATCAGCGACCGAGGGCGCAAGCCTCGTCGGGAAATAGATCATCCGCCGTTGAAACAACATCACCAGCAAGGCGAGGAGCAGGTAAACAAGGACTAGCGTCAGCAGCATGCGAATAAATCGACTCCGAAAAATTTCATTCG
This sequence comes from Verrucomicrobiales bacterium, assembly GCA_947502425.1. Classification (GTDB taxonomy): domain Bacteria; phylum Verrucomicrobiota; class Verrucomicrobiia; order Limisphaerales; family SIBH01; genus SIBH01. The sequence goes on along the minus strand of CANMZY010000282.1, from coordinate 3,739 downwards.
TGAGCATCACGGCAATCAAGATTATGAATGAGGCGGGCCGCGACCTGAGCTGCGGAGCCGCGAGCTGGAATATTTACGGATGGGAAGTGGAAGGCGGAGCGGGGCGCCGCGCGTTCTGCAACCTCGCGAAAAGTTGCTTGATGCCGTAACGCTGTTTCACTTCCGACAGGCTCAGGCCCGGGGCGTTCGCGTCCGTTGCCTTCGCCTCACGGAGCGCACGCAAATCTTCAAGCTGGTCCAGCTCCTCCTGAATGGCCTCGAATTCCGCGTGGGGCAGAACGACGGACTGTTTGCCATTCTTACTCAGTGGTTCTGGATGCAGATCGATCTCGTATTTCATGACCGCTCACTCCTGCTTCTTCACTTTTACCTCAAGGTAAAGGTCGCGAAGCTGCCGCGCAGTGGCGTGACTAGGGCTGTCGGTCATCAGGCAGACGCCCTTCGCCGTCTTCGGGAAGGCGATCACGTCGCGGATGCTCGTGGTGCCGCAGAGGATGGCGCAGAGACGGTCGAAGCCCAGCGCGATGCCGCCGTGCGGGGGCGCGCCGTAGCGGAACGCTTCCAGCATGTAGCCGAAGCGCAGCTTGGTTTCGTCCGGCGGAATCTGGAGCAGTTCCTCGAAGATGGTCTTCTGCACGTCAGGCTGGTGAATGCGGATGCTGCCGCCACCAAGCTCCACGCCGTTGACCACGATGTCGTAGTGCTGGCCGCGGACTTTCTTGGGGTCAGTCTTCAGCAGCGGGATGTCCTCGGCCACGGGCGCGGTGAACGGATGATGGCTGGAATACCAGCGGTTCTGTTCGCGGTCGAAGCCGAGCAACGGAAATTCAATCACCCAGAGGAAGTTGAACTGCTTCGGATCAAGCGTGAGCTTGCTCTGCGTCTTGAGCACGTCGGCGCAGTAGAGGCGAATCTTGCCGAGGATTTCGCAGGCGTTGAGCCATTGATCGGCGGCGAAGAGAATCAGGTCGCCCTCCTCGATGGCGAGCTTCGTCTTGAGCGCGGTCTTCTCGACTTCGCTGAAGAATTTCACGATGGGCGATTTCCATTCGCCGTTCTCGACCTTGATGTAGGCGAGACCTTTCGCGCCGAAGCTCTTGGCGTATTCGGTCATCGTCTCGATCTGGCCCTGCGTCGCGCCGGCCATGCCTTTCGCGTTCATCGCCTTCACCACGCCGCCATTGGCGATAGCGCCGGAGAAGACCTTGAAGGTGCTCGCGCGGAAATCTTCCGTGAAGTCCGCCAACTCCATGCCGAAGCGCGTGTCGGGCTTGTCGATGCCCCAGCGGTTCAGCGCCTCTTGAAAACTGACACGCTGAAAGGTCGTCGGGATGTCGATGTTCAGCGCGGTTTTCCAGACTTTCTTCAGCAACCCTTCGATCAGCGCGTAAATGTCTTCGCGGTCGATGAAGCTCATCTCGATATCGACCTGCGTGAACTCGAGCTGGCGATCGGCGCGCTGGTCTTCGTCGCGGAAGCAGCGGGCGAGTTGGTAGTAACGCTCCACGCCGCTGACCATGAGAATCTGTTTGAACTGCTGCGGCGACTGCGGCAGCGCGTAGAAAGTGCCAGGGTCGCGGTGGTTCGGCACGAGGAACTCGCGCGCGCCTTCCGGGGTCGATTTGAAAAGAATCGGCGTCTCGACTTCGAGGAAGCCCTGCTCGTCCATGAAGCTGCGCGTGGCGATGGCGACCTTCGAGCGCAGGCGCAGGTTGTGCATCATCTCGGGACGGCGCAAGTCCAGGAAACGAAATTTTAACCGCGTTTCCTCGTTCACCTTCGCGGCGGCTTCGGGGTCGTCGATCTGAAAAGGCAATGGGTCGGCGTGGTTCAGCACCACGAGTTCCTTGACCAGCACCTCGACGTGGCCGGTGGCGATCTTGTCGTTGTTCGTGCCGGTCGGGCGCACCCGCACCCTGCCCGTGATTTCAATCACCGACTCGGCGTGCAGATGCGTGGCAGTGTCGAAGACCTCCTTCGCGAGATCGGTGGGATCGAACACCGTCTGCGTGCGGCCCTCGCGGTCGCGCAGGTCGATGAAGAGGACGCCACCGAGGTCGCGGCGGGAATGAACCCAGCCGGTGAGGGTGACGGATTGGCCGGCGTGCTCCGGGCGAAGCTGGTTGCAATGATGTGTGCGTTTCATGTGTTGCGGAATTCAGGGGCCGAAATTCGGCGCGTCAGAATTTAATTCGAGCGCGGATGTTGGCGGGGAAAAGAGCGGGATTCCAAGCCTAATTTTGCGGGGCTGGCTACACGGGCGCATCCAGGCACAGCCACGAACGGAACAAGATTGGAGCGCGGCTGTGTCGTCCTCGACCAGCCGAAGCGGGTGGAAAGGCGATGATCCCTGGAGAATTCGAAAGCGTCAGTGTTGGCGCGCGCGCTGCGGCTGATCCCGCGCCGCGCGGGGCACAGCCGCGCTCCGGGGGCAGCGCGCGGGTGCACGCTCACTTCGCGCTCTGGTTGAGATAAATCTTCACGTTCTTCGTGGCACGGCCGGCGGCGATGATGTCGAGCTTGCCGTCGCCGTCGAGGTCCGCGAGGCAAAGGTCTTCGCAGGCCATGCCATTGTCATCCACCACCGTCGAGCGCCAGGTTTTGCCTTCGCCGTCGAGCGACGTGAATACTTTGAGGCCGACTTTCGCGCCCGCTTTTCCCATCGCCCGCCAGCCGACGACGATCTGGTCACGGCCCAGGCCGAGCAGATCGCCGCAGGCCAGCGCGTGGCCGTCGGCGAGCGTGGTGTCGAGCACCTGCCGGTTCCAAAGCAGCTTGCCGGCCGGCGTTTCCTTGGACACCGGCGTGGTGTAAACCACCAGGTTGTTCCCGTGCATCGGTTCGACCGTGGCGAAAAAGGGAATTGCCCCGGCCAGTTTGCCGGTCCGGACTTCACCGGCGCCGCCGCTCACATTGCCCGCCAGTTGGAGTGACGATTTTGATCCATCGATGCCAACCCGGAAGACGCCTTCCTTTCCCGCGACGAGCATGTCGCTGGCCCCGCTCACGAAGTCGAAATTGTGCGTTATGTGCAGCGCATCGTTCAGCACCGTCGTCGTCCAAGGCTGCCGAGAATCGGCGGGTTTCTTGTAAGCAAGAACTTTGACACCGACGCCCGCGCCGTTTTTGTTGCCCCGTCCGTGCAGCGGCACCACGACGAGTTGATGGCTGCCGCTGGCCGGGTCTTTCACCCAGCGCATCCGGTGCACCGTCGGCTCATGGGGCAGCGTCACCGCCTCCCACTTCTGTGTGCGGTCGGCGGGCGCAATCAGATAGAAGACCGCGCCGCTGTTTTCGGTGTCGCCCGGATTCCAGGCCGCACCGACGGCGATCTCGCATTTTCCATCGCCATCGATGTCCGCCGCCGCGAGGCAGACGTGGTCGAGCTTGGTCAGGTTCTCTGCGATGACGTGCTTCCGCCACGCACCAACTGTCGCGCTCTTGTCCGCGCCGGGGTTCTGATACCAGATGATCTGGTTTTTATCGGCGAGGAGAAGGTCGGGGAGCTTGTCGCCGTCCACGTCGGCGGTCGTGATGCCGTAGCCGATCTGGATTTTATCGTCGATGGTCACGGCGCGGAATTTGGGTTCCGGCACGTCGGCGGCGAGCGCGGCGGCGACTCCGCCGCACAGGAGAAGGGAGAAGATTTTGGTTTGCATGATGGCCTTTCTGGTTAGTGAATTAGAAGCAGTGGAAACCATTCCGGCCGCGAATTCAAACAATCAAATTGCCGGGCATG
>CANMZY010000281.1:0-4969 GCA_947502425.1 Verrucomicrobiales bacterium | reverse complement strand
GCCAGCTCGCCCACGGCACGTCCGTGCGGATTTATTTCCCGGCCCAGAAAAAAATCATCGAGGAAAAAACCTTCACGGACGACGAGCTGTCCGGCCGGCAGACCATCCTCCTGGTGGATGAGGAGGAGATGATTTTGAGCATGTCGCAGATAGTGCTCAGCTCCCACGGCTGCCAGGTTCTGACTGCCAGCAGCGGCGAAAAGGGCCTGGAAGCCATCGCCCAGAGCAAGACTGCCATTGACCTGCTCGTCACCGACATGGTCATGCCGAAAATGAACGGGCGCGAACTGATTCAACAAGTCCGCCAGGTCTCCCCTGCCACGCGCGTCGTCTGCGCCACCGCCTGCTCGCGCACACTGCATGGCGAATACGAGATGGATTTTCTCTCGAAGCCCTACATCAGCCAGCAACTGCTCCGCAAGGTCAAGGAATGCCTGGCCGTGTAGGCCCCGCCTGGACGTATCTTGGAAGCACCACCGTGATGCCGAACGTGCCTCTTTAATTGTCGGGTGGCGCACTCCGCCTTCCGCACTCCGTGGCCCCGCCGCCCCAAATCCCCGGGGCAGTTTGGGGAGTCCCGCGCCAGTTGACTTCACCGGCGGCTCCTTTACGCTTTGCACCGGTAACCGTATGCAAATCGAAAGCCTCAAAGTTTTTTGCGACTTGGCCGAGACAGAAAGTTTCACCAAGAGCGCGCTGATCAACCACGTCACCCAGTCCGCCGTCAGCCAGCAGATCAGCTCCCTGGAACGTACCTTCAAATCCCTCCTCATCGAGCGCAGCAAAAAGAAATTCCGCCTCACGCGCGAAGGCCAGGTGCTCTACGAATACAGCAAGCAGATCATCCAGACCTACGATTCTCTCTTCCACAAGCTGCAAGAAATCAAGGACATCATCTCCGGCACCATCCGCGTCTCGACCATCTACAGCGTGGGCCTGCACGACCTGCCGCCCTACCTAAAGAAATTCCTCAAAGCCTACCCGACGGTGAATGTCCACATCGAGTACCGCCGCTCCAACCAGGTCTATGACGACGTGCTCGGCAACGTCGTCGATCTCGGCCTCGTCGCCTACCCGGCCAAGGACACCAAGCTGGAAATCGTCCCGCTCCGCAAGGACATGCTCGTCCTCATCTGCCATCCACAACATCCGTTCGCCAAAAACAAGAGCGTCCGACTCAAGGCCATCGACGGTCAGAAATTAATCAGCTTCGAGCCGGACATCCCGACCCGCCGCGCCACCGATAAAATTCTCAAGGACCAGAACATCACCGTTCAGCACGCGATGGAGTTCGACAACATCGAGACCGTCAAACGCGCCGTGGAAATCGACGCTGGCATCGCCATCGTCCCGCAGGGCACCATCACGCAGGAAGTGAGCAAGCAGACCCTCGCCGAGATACGGATCGAGGACGCGGAATTCTACCGCCCGCTCGCCGCCATCTACAAAAAGAACAAGGTGCTCTCGCCCGCGATGAAGCAGTTCCTCAGCGTGCTCAAAGGGCCGGGAAAATAACCGGACCTCTCCGCCGGAAACCATTCCGCAGAACACGCCCTCCCGTGAACTTCCCGCCCCGTGTCGTTCCAAGCAGCGGACCGCCCCTCGAACTCGTAGCCGTGCCTGTGAAGGCGCAGCCCATCTCTTTCCCCCTCGGAAGTCAGCCGCCGCTGCCCAGCCGCCCCTACTTCAAATTCTCCGGATTGAGCGCCCGCAAATCTTTCGGCACAAACAGCCCGTCCTTGCGGATCAGTTCCCCGTCAAACCACACCTCGCCCCCGCCCCACTCCTTGCGCTGGATCAGCACCATGTCCCAGTGCACCGCCGAACGGTTGCCGTTGTCGCAGATCTCGTAGGCCTGCCCCGGCGTGAAGTGCAGCGACCCCGCGATCTTCTCATCAAACAGGATGTCGCACATCGGACTCATGATGTGCGGATTGAAGCCCAGCGAAAACTCGCCGACGTAACGCGCGCCCGGGTCGGTGTCCAAAATTTCGTTGAGCCGCTTCGTATTGTTCGCCGTGGCCTGGATGATTTTGCCGCTCTTGAATTCGAGGCGGACGTTCTCGAACTTCGTGCCCGAATAAATCGTCGGCGTGTTGAACTGGATGACGCCGTTCACCGAATCCTTCACCGGACACGAGAAACATTCGCCGTCGGGAATGTTCCGGTCGCCGTTGCACATCTGCGCGCCAATGCCCTTGATGCTGAAAGTCAGGTCGGTGCCCGGCCCCTTCAACTGCACCCGGTCCGCCTTCTTCATCCGCTTCTCGAGCGGAGCCATCGCCCGGCACATCTTCGGATAATCCATCGTGCAGACGTCGAAATACAAATCCTCGAACGACTCGGTGCTCATGTTCGCGCCCTGCGCCATGCTCGGCGTAGGCCAGCGCAGCACGCACCACTTCGTCTTGTTCACGCGATAATTCTGCACCGGCCGCAGCGTCTTCGCGTAGAGCTGCTGGCGGTCGCGCGGCACGTCGGCCGTCTCGCTGGCGTTGGCCGCGCCACGAATCGCAATGTAGGCCTGCACCTTTTTCATCCGGAACATCTCGACGGACGCCACAGCCCGCGCATGTTTCTCGTCCGTGGCCCGCTGCACCTCGCGCAGCACGCGGCTGTGCCGCACCTCGACCAGCGGCGTCGCCCCCGCGCGCCGCGCCGCGCGCATCAGCTCGACGGTGAACTCGTCCGGGATGTCGATCGCGTCGATCAGGACGGATTCGCCCTTCTTGAGCCGGGTGGAATAGTTGATGAGCAGGCTGGCCAGTTTCGTGTAACGCGGGTCGTTCATAATTTATTTAGTCAGGCTAAAGTTTTCCGTGCGGCCTTGGCAACGTTTCTTGCTGGCGCCAGGCTTTCTCCCGCCGCCGCGCCTCGCCGCGCAACAATTCCTCCGCCGACCAGCCGCGGCCCTGCGCGTAGGCCGCGAGCGCGAACAACTCCTTCGCCACGGCCGCCTTCGCTTTTTTGGGCGCGCCCGGTTTCGCCGCGAGCAGCTTCGCCTTGCGCGCCTTCTTCGCGAGCTTCTCCGCGCGCAGCAACGCCGGCAGATGTTTCGGAATGCCGTCGAGCGCGGAGGGGCGCTCGTGTTTCGTGCCGTGCTTCTCGGCCTTTTTGATCTGCTCCCAGTTCGCCCAGACTTGATCGACGTTTTTCACCTTTACCTCGCCGAAGACGTGCGGATGCCGCCGGATCAATTTGTCCGTGATGGTGCGCGCGACCTTTTCAAAATCAAACGCCCCGCGCTCCCCCGCCATCTGGCAGTGAAAAACCACCTGCAACAACAGATCGCCCAGCTCCTCCGCCATCTCGTGATCGTCCCTCGCCTCGATGGCGTCCATCAGTTCATAGACCTCTTCGACCGCATGAAAGCGCAGCGAGCGATGATTCTGCTCGCGATCCCACGGACAGCCCGTCGGCGAGCGGAGCCGTGACATGACGTTGAGCAAATCTTCGATGGCGGGTTTCTTTTTCATCGGGGGAAAACAACTAACAACCAACATCGAACGCCGAACATCCAATGGTGAGCATCCGGTGCCGTCTTTGGGCGTTGGATGTTGAATGTTCGTTGTTGGATGTTTCTCTTCCTCACAAAATTACCAGGTTGTCCCGATGTACGACTTCGACGCGTGGCAACTGCTTCGTGCGAATTGCCGTCGAATCATAGTCGCAGATCGCCCGCGCAAACTCCGTGCCGTTCAAATCGCAGATTCGGACCACATCACCGGCCGCGAACTCGCCTTCACACCGCGCCACGCCCGGCGGCAGCAGGCTCTTGCCCTTCTCACGCAACGCCACCTTCGCGCCGTCATCCACGTAGAGCGCGCCCTTGGGATGATGGAAGAACGCGATCCACCGCTTGCGGCCCGCGAGCCGGTTCGGCTGCGGCACGAACATCGTCCCCTCCTCCGCCCCGGCGAGAATGTCCGCCAGCACGTTCTTCTTCCGGCCGGACGCGATGACCAGCGGAATGCCCGAGCGCACCACGATTTTCGCCGCCTGAATTTTCGAGGCCATGCCGCCGACCGCCGTCGCGCTGTCGGTGCCGCCGGCCATTTTTTCCACGGCCTCGTCCACGCTCTCGATGACCGGCAGCGTGCGCGGATTCGCCTTGCCGAAATTTTCAATCACTCCGTCCACCGTGGTGAGAATCACGAGCAAATCCGCCGGCAACAGCGACGCGACCAGCGCGGACAGCAGGTCGTTGTCGCCAAATTTGATTTCCGTGAACGAAATCGCGTCGTTCTCGTTGATGACCGGCACGACACCGTGCTGCAGCAGCGTGACGAGGGTGTTGCGCGCGTTGAGATGGCGGTCGTGATGTTCGAGATCGTCGTGCGTGAGCAGCACCTGGCCGACGTGCAGATTAAATTTGGCAAACAACTGCTCGTAGGTTGTCATCAACCGCGACTGGCCGATGGCCGCGCACGCCTGCAGCTCCGCCAGCTCCGTCGGACGTTTCGCGTGGCCGAGCACGCCCATGCCCGCGCCGACCGCGCCGGACGTAACGAGCACGACCTGACGCCCCGCCGCGCGTTGCGCCGCGACCTGCGCGACGAGTTGCTCCATCTGCGAGAGATCCGGCTGCTTGCGGCTGTCGGTGAGCACGCCCGTGCCCAGCTTCACCACCAACCGGCTGACATTTTTTAACAATTCAGAACGCACGGGTGCATGAGAAATGAAAAAGGCCCAAGGGAAAAGGCAAAAGGATGCGACAAAATTATTCACACGAGGGCATCTTGACGCGGTTGTCCGAAGCTCGGGGAGCGCAGGCATCCTAGGTGCGAGCAAGCGGCATCATTGCTTTCTAAGCGATGATCTCCCGCATCACATCTCCTGAGACATCGGTAAGTCGGAAATCGCGGCCCGCGTGGCGGTAAGTCAGACGCTCATGATCGAAGCCAAGCAGATGCAGCATGGTCGCGTGCAGGTCATGAACGCTGGCGCGCTTTTCGATGGCCTTGAACCC
>CANMZY010000280.1:0-4985 GCA_947502425.1 Verrucomicrobiales bacterium | reverse complement strand
TACACTCTTTCCACCTACCGCGAGGACAGCAAGCTGCTCTCGGTGTTTCAAAGCTTCGTGGCGGATGATCTCCAGCGGCTGGCTGCGGCGGGGCCGAGCGAGTTTTTGCCGAAGGCGCACGAGGCGATGACCGAGGCCGACAAGCTGCTGAACAAGCCGCGCACCGACAAGCCGACCTACGACGCCGAGACCGACGCGATCAACCTGATCGACGCCGAGATCAAGGCGATGATGAAGTCGGGCAAGGGCCAGGGCAAAGGTGCCGGGATGATGGCCATGCTCTCGCAGATGATGGGCATGGGAGCGGGGTCGTCCCCCGGCAACAGCATGATGGGCGGCACGACGGACAAACGGAATACGCCGACGACCGGCGTCACGCGCGGCGGCGGCGATGAGTCGCGCGCGACGCTGAAGACCAGCGGCCGCGCCACGCGCGCGGTGCCGGCGGAGTTCCGCGAGGCGCTGCAAAATTATTACAAGGCCGTCGATCAGCCGAAGCCGTGAGCGAACTTTTTATGAAACGCTGTTTCCAACTGGTGCTGGTGCTGCTGGCGGGCGTTTTCGCCGGACGCGCCGGCGCGCAGGAGCTGTTTGAAGGCACGGCCGAAGGGGTGCCGTTCGAGGTGGACCGGATGTATGTGAAGGGCCTGCAATTTCTGGTGCAGTCGCAGAACGCGCAGGGCAGCTGGAGCGACGGTATGGGAGCGCAGCCCGGCGTCGTCGGCCTGGCCATCCTGAGCATGCTGGCGCACGGCGAGGATCCGAACAACGGCCCCTACGCGCCGAGCATCAAGCGCGGGCTGAATTTCATTCTCAGCCAGCAGAGCAAGGAGACCGGCTACATCGGCAGCTCGATGTACAACCACGGCTTCGCGACGCTCGCGCTGGCGGAGGCCTACGGGACGGTGAACGACCCGCGCCTCGGTCCGGCCCTGCAGGAGGCGGTGAAGCTGATCCTCAATTCCCAGGCGCGGAACAGCTACGGCGGCTGGCGTTACTCGCCGGAAAGCACGGACGCGGACACCACGGTGAGCGGCGCGAACCTGGTCGCGCTCTTCGCCGCGCGCAACGCGGGTCTCGGCGTGCCGGAGGAGGCGGTGCGGAAGGCGCTGCAATTTTACGGGCGCTGCCGCTCGGCGGACGGCGGCTTCGGCTACACCGGCGCGGACGGCTCGAACGGCCCGCGCACAGCCATCGGCGCGCTCGTCTTCGGGCTGGCCAAACAGAAGGACTCGGCCACGTTCAAAGGCGCGTTCCAGTTTTTGAACCGGGGCGGCAACCAGGCGGACGGGGGCTACTATCACTATTATCTCTACTACGCCTCACAGGCCTACTTCCACGCCTCGGCTGCGGCCTGGACGGAATGGAACGCGGCCAACGTGGCCACGCTCAAGACCAGTCAGCGCGGCGACGGCGGCTGGGACGGGAGCCACGGCGCGACTTTTTGCACCTCCTCCGCGCTGCTCTCGATGGCGCTGAACTACCGCTACCTGCCAATCTACGAACGTTGAACAGAAATCTTCCACCCAAAGGCTCCATGAAAAAATTCTTCCTCCTCCCTGTTCTGGCCCTCGCGTTAGCCGGGTTCGTCCGCGCGGAAATCGTCATCCAAAAGGAAGCGCCGGGCAAGACCCCGGAGAACCCCGGCATCGACGTTCCTCCGCCCGCCAGCAATGCGGAGGCGGCGCGCGGTGACACGCTCGAACTGCTGAACGGCGATGTTTTCCACGGCACGTTTATCTCGCTCGACTCAAAAAACGGCGCGCGCTGGCAGCATCCCTCGGTCAAGCAGGTGATGGAGCTGAATCCGGCGGGCATCGGCCGGATCAAGCTGGAGCGCCCCAAATCCACCAATGCCGCGCCCCGCCAGACCTGCGCCGCGCGCCTGACCAACGGCGACGAACTGGTCGGCGAACTCGTTTCGCTTGATGACGACAAGCTCGTCCTCGAAACCTGGTACGCGGGCACCCTGACCCTGCCGCGAAAAATGGTGCAGTCGCTTTCACCCGGGCTGTCGCGGCTCTCGAGCGTGTTTGAAGGCCCGACCGGCCCCGAGGGCTGGACGATCAAGGGCACCGGCGGCGGCGGATTCCGGGGCCTGCGGGGCGGACGGGAGGGCGGCTCGTGGAAGTTTAGCAACGGGGGATTTTCCAGCGTGGGCCAGGGATCGGTCGGGCGGGATGTGAAACTGCCGGCGATGTCGAACACCGAGTTCGACATGAACTGGCGTGGCTACCTCCAGTTGAACATCGCGATCTACACCGACACGCTCGAGGGCTTCGGCGGGAACTGTTATCTGCTCTCGTTCAATTACACCTCGGTCAACCTGCAGCGCATGAGCCGCAACGGCGACTCCGGCAGCTTCGGCCAGGCGGAACTGCCGGCCCTGAACCAGAAGTCGAAGGCGCGTTTTTCCATCCGCGTGAACAAGGAGCAGAAGACGATCGCGCTGCTCATGGACGGCGCGCTCGTCAAGCAGTGGACGGATCGCGGGGACTTTGCGGGCAGCGGCACCGGCCTGCTATTTTATCAGCAGGGCCAGGGGTTGGTGAAGGTAGGGAACATGCGCGTGACCACCTGGGACGGCAAGTTTGAGGAGACCACCGGCAAGACCGCCAAGAGCAAGGACGACCTGGTGCGGTTGGTGAACAACGACAAGATTTCCGGCACGCTCAAATCCATCAAGGACGGCAAGATGAATTTCGAGACCGCGTTTGCCCCGTTGAGCGTGCCGCTGGACCGCATTGACCAGATCGACCTGGCCGGCGAGAAGGCGGAGAAGGCGACGTCCGGCGCGAATGATGTGCGCGTGGTCTTCGGGGACCGCGGCAGCGTGACCTTCCAACTGGAGCGCTGGGATGACCAGCAGGTAACCGGGAGCAGCTTGAATTTCGGCAAGGCCCGGTTTTCGCCGGCGGCCTTTTCCTCCATCCTGTTCAACCTCGACAAGCAGAAGACGGAGGCGGAGATCTTCGATTCTGGCGAAGGCGGGCAGGGTGGCGGACTGCCGATTGATAATTAGGGAGACCCCCGCCGACTGGCGTGGCGGCGGGCGTCCCGCCGCCCGGAAGTGGCCGCGAGGAGTTTGGAGCGTTTGAAATTTCCCCAGCCGTGGTGAGTTCGCGGCGTTCTTTCCGCCGGGCGGGACGCCCGCCGCTACAAGGCCGCCGGTGAAGTGGCGATTGCTGAGCGGCGTGATGGCCAAATAAAACTAAGGTGGTCAAAATGCAACAGTCGCACGCCCACCCATCAAAAAATTCATACGTGCGACTTCACCCCTGAAATCAGTCGTTTCCTGCGCGACCCGGAAAAAAATTAAGAGCGTGGCAAGGGCGTTGCTTAATGGCCTCCATTGAAAACGACCATGTCAAAAACCGAGGCGGCAGCCGGTCGCCTTCATTTTCGTTTTCCGTCCCGCAGTTGAAGTGAGGGCTTTTCGCCGTTCGGGAAGCCCGGTCCGTAACCGCAGTTAAATATCCGTAAAACTATGAAAAAAATTGAAGCGATCATCAAACCATTCAAGCTGGAAGAAGTGAAGGACGCGCTCGGCGACGTCGGCATCGAAGGCATGACCGTCACCGAGGTCAAAGGATTTGGCCGGCAGAAGGGCCACACTGAAATCTACCGCGGCAGCGAATACACGGTCGATTTCCTGCCCAAAATCAAACTGGAACTGGTGTTGCCCGACAACCGTGTCGAAGCCGCCATCACCGCCATCGTCGGCGCGGCCAAGACGGGCAAGATCGGCGACGGCAAGATTTTCGTCTCGCCCGTGGAAGAAGCCATCCGCATCCGCACCGAGGAGAAAGGCGATCAGGCTGTTTAACCCACCGCAACCACTCCAACCTCAATTGAACCTAAAAATGAAAAAACTATTCCTCTCCCTGCTGGCCGTGCTGGTCGTCAGTTTTTCGCAGGCCCGCGCCGCCGATGCGCCTCCACCCAAGCGCGCTGACCCAACCACGGATCAGCGCCTCGCCGACCTCGAAGCTTACGTCAACAACACGGCGCGCGTCTCCGATGGTACGAACAACGTCGCTTCCAAGCTCGGCTCGTACGATGAAAAGTCCGGCAGCTACGCCGCCGCCGCCGGTCCCGGCCACAACGGCTTCATGATGATCTGCGCCGCGCTGGTCCTGTTCATGACCCTGCCAGGCTTGGCGCTGTTCTACGGCGGCCTGGTACGCAAGAAAAACATCCTCTCCGTGCTCGCGCAGTGCTTCGGCATCGCCGGCCTGGTCACGATCCTCTGGTGGGCCTTCGGCTACAGCATGATCTTCGCCGACGGCGACGACGTGATCAAAGGCATTGTGGGCAACCTGAAGTTCAAGTTCCTTGAAGGGGTCGATGCCAACGCGAACACGAACTACTCCTACTGGGTGAGCCAAAATGTTTTTTCCATGTATCAGATGATGTTCGCCATCATCACTCCGGCGCTAATCATTGGCGCGATTGCCGAGCGCATGAAGTTCTCGGCCATCCTGCTCTTCGTCACGCTCTGGATGGTGGTCGTTTACTTCCCGCTCGCGCACATGGTGTGGGGCATCAATGGGATGATGAACGGCGTGTGGAACGCCAGCGCGTCCATCAAGGCGATTGACTTCGCGGGCGGCACGGTCGTTCACATGTCCTCCGGCTGGTCGGCGCTCGTTCTCTGCATCATCCTCGGCAAGCGCCTGGGCTTCGGCAAGGAAGCGATGCAGCCGCACAGCATGGTGATGTGCATGATCGGCACCGGCATGTTGTGGGTCGGCTGGTACGGCTTCAACGCCGGCAGCGCCGTGGCGGCGGACGGCGTGGCGGCGAATGCCTTCATGACGACGACGATCGCCGCAGCGGTGGCTAGCTTCGTCTGGGCGATGGCTGAATACGTCTTCCGCGGCAAGCCGAGCGTCCTGGGTTTCTGCTCCGGCGCGGTCGCCGGCCTGGTGGTCATCACGCCCGCCTGCGGTTTTGTGAACACGACGGGCGCGGTCATCATCGGC
>CANMZY010000279.1:0-4994 GCA_947502425.1 Verrucomicrobiales bacterium | reverse complement strand
GATGAGGCCTGGAACTCGCCGCGGGCGGATTGGTGCTTTCCCCTGCCCGTCTGCTCCGGTTAGTTTTGGCGCATGGCCAACTCACCGCTCCATGTCCTCGCCGTCGTCGGCAGCCTCCACCGGGATTCCATCACGCGCGTCGTCATTCAGGAAATTGCGCGCCGGCTCGCGGCGGCGGGCTGCACCGTGGAGGTCGTCGATTTTCTGGACGAGCCGCTGCCGCTCTTCAATCCCGACACGGCCTACGGCACGCCCGCCTTCACCGCCCTGCAGGCGCGCGTGGTCCGGGCCGACGTTTTCCTGCTCGGCACGCCCGATTACCACGGCAGCATCAGCAGCGCGTTGAAAAACTTCCTCGACCATTTCTGGAAGGAGTTCGCTGGAAAACTTTTCGCCAGCGTCGTCGCCTCGCACGAGAAGGGCCTGACCGTCACCGACCAACTCCGCACCGTGGCGCGGCAATGCTACGCCTGGTCGCTGCCCTACGGTGTCTCCTTCGCCGAGCGCGAGGACGTGGGGGACGGAAAGATCACCGGCGAAGCGTTGGCGAAGCGGCTGGAAATGCTGGTGCGCGACGTGGTGGTTTACGGCGGACTGCTCGCACAACAACGGCGCGCGGACTTGCAGGAAACCGGGCCGGGCTTCCTCGCGCGGCATCGGAAATAGATTTATGAAACGGTGGGCGAGTTTGACTGTGCTGCTCTACCTGCTGATTCTGGTAACGCTGACCGTGCCGCTCCTGATGTTCGGCGGGGTCAAATGGTCGTCGCGCGGAGGGGCATCGATGTTCGCCACGCACAACGATCTGGAGAAGGGTCTCTCCATCTATCGGGAATGGGGCTACTGGGTCTGGGCGGGCGGGCTGGTGGCGGGCCAGGCGCTGCTGCTCTTCGTGCCGTTGCGCGCGGCGCAACAGCGGCCCACGTCGCGCCGCCACCTGCTCGTGCCGGTGATCACGACGGCCTTTCTGTTTGCGAATCTTTTGGTGGCCGGGATCAGCTGCCTGCTGGTCCTGCCCAAGAAGGACGGCTCGTTTGAATCCGTTGATAAGCTGGTCAAGGCTTCGCAAAATCTCGCGCTTCAGACGCCGGTGGTGAAAAGCTTTTTTGCCGCGTTCACTCCCGGTGATCTGGATGGAATTTTCTACCTGGCCCACATGATTGGAATCGTTGTGCTCTGCTGGATCGGCTGGGCGATGCTGTTTCATCGCTTCGCGAAATCGGGCGATCCGCACGCGCTGACCCGGCGGCTCACGCAATGGCTCGTGCGCGGCAGCATCCTGGAACTGCTCGTGGCCGTGCCCAGCCACATCTTTGTCCGGAGGCGCGCCGATTGTTGCGCGCCGATGTTTACGTTTTGGGGCATGGTCACCGGACTGGCGATCATGCTGCTCGCATTCGGGCCAGGAGTTTTTTTCCTGTTCATCGAGCGCGTCCGTCGCCGGCAGCCGCGCCTGCCACCGTCCGCCACGCCGGGCGAAGTGCCACCCGGGTTGTAGCGGCGGGCGGGACGCCCGACGGAGAGGGCGCGCGTCTCGCCGCCCGGAAAAACCGTGTGAGTCTTCACGGGGTTTGCAACCATTCCAAGCGCGGTGGCAAGTGCGGGAGATTTTTTCCGCCGGGCGGGACGCCCGCCGCCACGGGATTTTGTAAACAGTTGCGACGCCCCGCCCCGGACGTTAGCTTTTCCTGCATGAATGACGTGATTGAAATTCAACCGCCCGGCGTGGACCGCTTCCCCGTCCGCCAACCGATGCCGCGCACGCAGTTCGACGCCCTGTCGCGCGACATTCTCGCGCTGAAAAAGAAGCACAACGCTGTCATCCTCGCGCACAATTATCAGGTGCCGGAAATCCAGGACGTGGCCGATTACGTCGGTGATTCCCTCGGCCTCTCGCAGCAGGCGGCCAAGACCAGCGCCGATGTCATCGTCTTCTGCGGCGTGCATTTCATGGCCGAGACCGCAAAGATTTTGAACCCGGAGAAGATCGTGGTCCTGCCGGACATAGAGGCCGGCTGTTCGCTCGAAGAGAGCTGTCCCGCGCCGAAGCTGGCCGAACTGCAGGCGACGAACAAAAATTTCTACACCATCACCTACGTCAACTGCAGCGCGGAGGTGAAGGCGCTCTCCGACGTGATCTGCACCAGCGGCAACGCCGTGAAAATTGTTAACGCCGCGCCGAAAGACCGCGACCTGCTCTTCGTGCCCGACGAAAATCTCGGCGCATGGGTCATCGAGCAGACCGGCCGCCCGATGACACTCTGGAAGGGCAACTGCTACGTCCACGTCGAGTGGACGCACGCCAGCATCAGCCGCATCCGCCGCGAGTTTCCCGACGCGCCGCTCATCGCGCACCCCGAATGCACCAAGGCCGTGCGGCTGCTCGCGGACGAAGTTTGTTCGACGGAAAAAATGGTCGAGTGGTGCAAAAATTCTTCCGCCCAAGCCATCATCATCGCGACCGAGGCCGGAATGATTCACCGGTTGAAAAAAGAATGTCCCGGCAAGAAATTCATCCCCGCGCCCACCGACAACTGCCGCTGCAACGAGTGCCGCTTCATGAAAATGAACACGCTCGAAAAACTCCACGACTGCCTCGAGAACCTCGCCCCGCGCATCGAACTGCCCCGGGCCATCCTGGACCGGGCGCGATTACCGATCGAGCGGATGCTGGAAATTTCTGCGCGCCCGCTGGAGAACGCGGGTTAAAGCAAAACTGGTCCAGCGTCCAATCCGGCCGCAAGCTCCTCTCATCCCAACAGCCGGCCCGGGGTGTATCTCAGTTTTTGGGAAGGGTCTTTGATCTCTCATTAACACCCGGCTTTAGCCGGGTGAAAGAGACGCAGCACGAAGCAACGGTTTCAACCGTTTCCTGCGTCACCTCCACGAAGCCGTTGAAACGGTTCTCCCTTCCGCTGTCTGCCCACACCGGGCGGCGGCCTCTCTTCATTCGGCGCACTGGGTCGGGTCAGTCGGTCAGGACGTTTTCGTAATCGGGCATCGGACCCACGTCCTCGCAGGGTTCGCGGGTCCACGCCCCCGCGTCCGGAGGCGAGCGGGCCGGGGCCAGCGGCGGCGGGCCGTTCCACTGGCTCCTTTACTGGACCTGCCAATCAGCTTTCGCGCACGCCTCCGCCAGCGTGGCGACGAACAACTCCCGATCTTGGTCAGCGAGAAAGATCGGCTCACGCCGGTCGCCGCGATTCATGACGTGATAAATCGCGCCGGGATATTCGACTCTCAACTTGCGGGCCATGCCGGGAGAGTGGCGTTCGCCCCGCTATATGTCAATATCAAGAACTGTAGAGCATTAAGCGTGAGCTGGCGAAAGGTGGTCTCCGGACGGGTCGGGAGGATAGGCTTGAGGTGTGTAGTAAAACTCAACCCTCAACCCACCGGAGAACCACGATGAAAATAATGACTGGAATCGACCTGCACAGCAACAACGCCCTCTGCGGCCTGATGGACGAAAGCGGACGCCGCGTCCTGCACAAGAAACTGCCCTGCGAACTGCCCGCCATCCTGCAAATGCTCGAACCGTATAAGGCGCAGATCGCCCAGGTCGCCGTGGAATCGACCTACAACTGGTATTGGCTGGTCGATGGCCTGGAGGATCACGGCTACCCCGTCGTGCTGGCCAACCCGGCGCGCATGCACCAATACGATGGCCTCAAACACACCGACGATGTGTCCGACGCCTATTTCCTGTGCGAACTGATGCGCCTGGGCATCCTGCCCACCTGCCACCGTTATGACCGCCAGACCCGCCCCGTGCGCGATCTGCTGCGCCGCCGGATGCTGCTGGTGCAACTGCGCACCAGCTTGATCCTCAGTTTCAAAAGCCTCAACGAACGCACCCTCGGCCAGCGCGTGCCGCTGGCCCGGGTCAAGGCCATGAGCATCGAGGAAGCTCAAGGCCGCTTCGCCGCACCCGCTGACCAACTCCTGGGCGGCGAACAGATCGGACTCATGGGCCGGCTCCAGGAGTCCATCACCAAGATCGAGAAGCACATCCTCGCGGCGACCAAGGAATGGAAAACCTTCCAGCGCGTGCAGGACGTGCCCGGCATCGGCAAGATTCTGGGGCTGACCATTGCGCTGGAGACGGGCGACCCCAAGCGCTTCGCCGACGCCGGGAATTTCGCCAGCTATTGCCGGTGCGTGAAGAGCCTGCGCCAGAGCAACAGCAAGAAAAAGGGCGAGAACAACCGCAAATGCGGCAACCGCTACCTGGCCTGGGCGTTTGTGGAGGCAGCCCACTTCGCCTGCCAGCACGACGAACGCAGCCGGCGCTTCTACGACCGCAAGAAAGCCAGGACCAACCCCGTGATCGCGACCAAGGCGCTGGCGTGCAAGCTGGCCAAGGCCTCGTGGCATGTGATGCACGACGACGTGCCCTACGATCCGCAGCGGGTCTTTGGCGGAGGCACGCCATGAGCAATTTGGGGAGACCGGCCGTGAACCAGCGAAGGGGTCTGGACACTCTGAGCCAGCCGAACTGAATGGCAGCGGCTGGTCTCCCTGTAGAACACAACGACCGCAGCGGAAAGCCCCGAAGAATTTATGGTGATTCGACCCAGCCGTGAGTCTGCGCCAAGTTGGACGCGCTGTCGCAAGACGGCGCGAGCCACTATTTGTCTCCACTGAATGAACACGGTTGGGCACTGAATGTTTTCTGGCTCCCGGTTTCCGGGAGGAGGGCGTGCGCCGTGCGTGGACGAAAGTCCGGGCACGGCAGTCTGGTCCGTCACCCGGGCCCGATGTGCCACGCTGGATCCAGATGGGTGACTGAACGGATCACCTCCCCTGCCGGGGAGGGAACGCATCCGAATCAAAACAGAAATGACAGACACGAACGACACCGCGGGCGCCGTCCGACTCGGCCAGAAAAGACAAAGACAGCTTTTAGAAAAAGAAAAGCTGGCTGCCGGAGATCCTTTTTCCTGCTTGACCGCTCACGCTAATGGGTGACCCCTTTAAGGCTTCAAATTATT
>CANMZY010000278.1:0-4999 GCA_947502425.1 Verrucomicrobiales bacterium | reverse complement strand
TCTGCACCGCGCCGTCGCCCTTACCGGTGTAACGGCCGGCGAGCAGAAGTTGCTCGCCCTTGAACAGGTCGGGCACGGGCGAGGGATAGAGTTTGGTCACGCGCACCGCGCCGGGGAAGGTGATCTTGGGATTCGCCAGCACCGGTTCCTTGATCTTGGTGAAGAAGGCCGAGACTTTGATTTCGATGTCTTCTTCCGGCAGCACGTATTGGCTGAAGGCTTTTGTCTCCTCGGTGATTTTGTCGAGCAGATGCGTGTTCACGTCGGTGCCGATGCCGAAGCAGAAGATGCGCGTGTTGGATTTGTTCGCCTCCTTCACCGCGCGCACGATCAGGTCTTCCTCGGTGTTGCCGATGGTCGGACGGCCGTCGGTGAGGAAGATGACGACGTAGGGTCGGTCGCCTTTGTCCGGGCGGATGGACTGGGCTTTCTTGAGCGCGTCGTCAATGGCGGTGCCGCCGATGGGCTTCAAATCTTTGATGAAATCGCGGGCGCGCGCGCGGGTTTTCGCATCGGCGTCCACGAGCTTTTCAAAGAGCGGCTCGACCTCGGTCGAGAAACGCATGATCTCGAAGCGGTCCACGTCGTTCAGATTTTCCACGCAGAAAAGCAGCGCCTTCTTGGCCTGTTCGAGCTTCGCGCCGGCCATCGAGCCGGAGGTGTCGAGGACGAAGACGACATCCTTGGGGATGATCCTGGTGTTCTTCAACTCCGCGCCCGGCGAGGCGAACAGCAGGAAATAGCCGTCGTTATTGCCCTGTTTGAAGGTCAGCAGATTCACGCCCAGATCGGCGTCTTCCTGCGTGTAGAAAAGCTGGAAGTCCGAATCCGGCTTCACGTCGTTGGCCTCGAAGCCGATCACCGCCCGCTTCGCGCCGTCGCGTTTGACCTCGACCTTGTGGCTGGGGGAGTAGATCGACTTGAGCGCGTGCTTGGATTCCAGCTCGATTTTCACGCTGAGATTTTTCAGCGGCTTGGCGGAAAACTTCTCGGTGTTGAGCGGAAACATGAAGTTGAACAGCCCGGCGTCGGACTTGAGCACATGCGAGTAGCTGAGGCGGATTTTCTTCCGGCCATTCGCCTCGATGGGGAAAATCCGCACCTTGAAAAGATCGCGGCCGGAATACTCTAGGAGCGCCGGGTCCTTCAGCTTGCGGACGATGTCCTCGTAAATACCGCGGGCCTTGTCGGCGGCGAGCAGCTCGGCCTCGACCGGCTTGCCGTTGATCTCCATGGTGAATTTGTTGATCTGCGCACCCTTCGGCACCGGGAAGAGGAAGGTGCCTTCAAGCTGGCGGGGGTTGGGGTTGTAAAATTCCTGATCCACCACGGTGACGGCGATCTGGTCCTTGATTTTGACATCAACCTTGGTGAGCGAAACTTCGAGCGGCGCCCAGACGGGCTGCGGCGGCGGCCAAGGACGGGGCGGGGGCCACGGGTGATGCGGCGGGCCGGGCCAGATGGGAGGAACCGGCCTCCAGAAGTCCGAATCGTGAACGATGATGAGGCCGGCGGCGAACGACGGCAGCGTGGCGGCCAGCAGGAAGAAAAGGGCGAGAAAGCGTTTCATGGCTAGTTGGACGGGAAGGGTGGTGAAAAGCTCCCGGCCTGCGGCGACGATGGTTGGTTCAACGATGGCCTTGCCACGATTTCGAGATCATGGAGCGAACGGCGACCCAGCGCGGCGGGGCCGGCCGCGCTCAAGGCTGTTCGGCCGGGGTCACCTTTTTGGTCTTCAGATCAACCCGGTAAGCCTTGCCGGCCTCGGATGTCACGAGGAGCGCGTCGTCGCGCAGCTTCAGCGTCTTGATGTAAACATGCTGCACGTCGCCCTCCAGCTTCGGATCAAGCCGGTTCTAGAAAACGGTCAGGTCCCAGAGCTTTTTGTTGGTTTCGGCATCCGACGCGACGATGTAGGCGCGTCGGCCGTCGTCATTCGGGACGGTGTAGCGAACCCCTTGATGGACGACTGGCTCGACTTTGGCGGGTGCTCCCCGTTTGGCGAGGACAGCGCAGGGCAACAACACGATGGCGATCAAACATGAGTATAGAATTTTCATGGGGGTTTGACGGGATCGTGCGTTCGCTGCTCCCGGAAAACTAGCCTGACAATGCCAACCGGGCGCACTCTGACACCGCCTTGTGGCGCAGGTTTGCCAACTTGCTGTATCGCCGATTTCCAAATCGGCGGGACGTGCGGTGTCCCAGCGCAGCGGCGGGCGTCCTCGCCTGCCGTAGAGCCGGGGCGTCCCGCCCGGCGGAGAAAACTTACAATCAGGCGAGCTGCTCGAAATTTTCGTGAGATCCAAGAATCACACGCCAGTGCCGGGCAGCGGGACGCCCGCCCTCTTGTCAGGTAAGATGCCTGCCGCCACTCCTGCCGCGCTACAATCCCTTCAAGCGGAAAAAGCGGTTGGTGCCGGCGGGACTGTTGGTGACGTTGAACCGGGAGGGTGACACACCGCGCAGGCTGGTCTCGGTGCGCCAGTTCGTGGAGTTGAGCGTGCTGATGGTTTCGAGCACGAAGCCGTTGTCGTTGGTGGACCAGGAGACAAGGGAGTTGGTGCCGTCCGGCGCGATTTGCAGGGCGGGGCGGGGCAGGTCGCCGTCGAGCACGGCGGCGGGATTGCGCCGGATGGCCATGCGCGCGCCGGAGCCGGGCGGCACACCGAGGAGGTTGAGGGTGTCGCCGGAGGAAATTTTCGCGGCCAGTTGGGCGCGGGTGAACGGGCCGAGACCGGTCTGGTCGGTGGCGTAATTTTTCGGGCCGGGCTGGTAGAGGAGGCCGCGCTGCCGGCCGTCGATGGTGCCTTTGGCAATGAGATCAATATTGCTGGCGGCGGCCTGGCCTTCGAGCAGGTTCCAGTCGTTGGTCAGCGGCTCGGCGGTGAGGTTCGACACGGTGACGGTGCGGCTGTAGCCGACGGCGGGGGCGGTGCCGGTGTCGAAGCAGAGCACGAAGGCTTCGAGGTTGCGCTTGCGCGTCGTATCGTCGGCGAAGGTGCCGAAGACGGGACGCGAGAGAAACCTGAACATCGTCGGGTCCATGCCGTCGTGGGTCAGGCCGAAGCCGGCGACGCTGACGGCTCCGTTGGTGTTGTTGAAGCCGAGCTTCTGGTAAATATTTCGTAGATGCGGCACTTTGAAATCTTGCGATTCATCGAGGACGGCCCGGTCGAAAATCAAGAGGTCGGAGCCGGGGCCGGGCGGGCCGGTGTGGCAGGCGGTGCAGGTGAGGTTGAGCGGAGCACCCTGATATTGCTCGGCGAAAAAGGTATTGCTGCCCGCCACGGCGTTGGCTCCGTTGAAATTGGTCGGGTAGGTGCGGTTGAGATTTTGGTTGGGATTCGGCTGGAAGACGAGGGTGTTGATGTAATCGCGATAGGCGATCATGTCGGCGGGCGACAGGAGCGGGCCGCCGAGCAAGCTGCTGAACGCGCCGTTGAAGTGGAGGAAATTCGTGCGGTCACCGCGCCAGTGGAGCGGGTTGAGTCCGTTCAGGCCGCGCAAGGTCTGCGTGGTCATCGGGCCTTTCATCGGGTGGACCCGTTGATTGGTCGTGAGGAACGGCAGGCTGGGGGAGGCGAATGTTTTGTTGGTGGTCATCACGCCGTTTGGATCGCCGAGGTCCCAGGCGATCATGTCCATCTCCGCGTCGATGTGGCAGGACGCGCAGGAGACGACGCCCGCGCCGGAAAGTTTCGCGTCGTAGAGGAAGCCGCGTCCCTGGCGGATGGCCGCCGGCGTGGGATCGAAACTGCCGGTGGGAATTTCGCCGAGGACGGTGTTGGCGGTCGTGTCGATGATGGAGATGGTGTTGGCGATGCGGTTGAGGACGTAAAGTTTTTTGGTGGCGTCGTTGAGGGCGAGGCCGCGCGGGCCTCGTTTGTGGCGCGGGTCGGTGGCGGAACCGGCGGCGGCGGGATTCAACTCGATGCGCACTTCGACGTTGCCGTTGGTGTCAATGCGGGCCACGCGGTCGGTGCCGAAGGCGGCCACGTAAAGTTTGTTCGTGCCGCTGAAGACGAGGGCGGTGGGCTGGGCGAGCGCGTTCGAGAGGGCGGGGAGGTTCGGGAAATTGGTGAAGGTGAAGCCAGGGTTCAAATCGAAATTCATCACCGCGCCGCTGCCGATCGCGATGCGGGCGACGCGGTTGGTCACAAAGTTTCCGCTCAAGACCGGTTCGAAGCGGACGAGGTTGCGCGCCTCGGTGTTGGCCACGTAGAGGTCGCCGCTGACCGGATGGACGGCGAGGGCAAAGTTCACCGTGCCGACACGCGGGAAGTAGCGGGTGATGGCGAGGGTGTGGGCGTTGAGTTCCACCACGTCGTTGTCCGGCATGGTGAAGTTGATGACCGAGGGATTGTAGGTGGGATTGCTGACATCAACGATGAGCGAGACGAGCGGCGGAGCGGGCAGGCCGTTGGTCGGAGCGGGCTGCGGGGGCGCGAGGCCGGCGGGGACGAGCGTGGTGCGATTGCCGGAAAGGGCGAAGGCGGCATAGACGTTCGAGCCGTTGGGGCTGACGGCGAGGGCGCGGGGATTTTCTCCGAAGACCGCGATGTTGGTGATGGCGGCGTGGGTGATCAGATCGAAGACGGCGATTTGATTTTTGCGCGCGGCAGTGACGAAGGCTTTGCCCGCCGCGAAGGCCACGTCCGCCGGTTCGTCCTGCACGTAGATCGTGTCGATGACGAGATGCCGCGAGACGGAAACGATGCTGATGCTGTCGGAAACTTCGTTGACCACCCAGACTTCGTCGTTGTTGCGCGGGTTGACGGAGACGGGTTCCACGCCCACGGGAATTTCCGCGATGAGGATTGGGTTCGAGGGATTGGAGACGTCGAAAACGGAAAGGCGGGCGTCGGGCGTGTTGACGGCGAAGAGCCGCGTGCCGTCGGGCGAGAGGCGCACGGGGTTGGTCTGCTTGCCCTCGTAATTGACGTAGGCGTTCTGAGCGAGAGCGGTCGCGGCCGCAAGGGCCGGGAGAAAAGCGAGG
>CANMZY010000277.1:0-5013 GCA_947502425.1 Verrucomicrobiales bacterium | reverse complement strand
CTGGCGCTGCCGGTGCTCGCGTGGCTGCAAGGCCGGCGTGGGACGCGGAGCGCGTTCCTCTATTCGTCGCTCGGGCTGGTGAAGGACGTTGCGCGGGACTCCCGCTCGCGCGCAGGCTCCATTTTGACTGCGCTGCGCTGGCTCGCACTCGCGCTGCTGCTCGTCGCGTTCGCGCGCCCGCAACAGACGGAGAGCGAAACCTCTGTCACCGCCAGCGGCGTGGACATCGTGATGGCGCTCGACCTTTCCAGCAGCATGGAGTCGGAGGATTTGCAGCTCGGCGAAAACCGCCTGACTCTCGCCAAAGCGGTATCGAAGACGTTCATCGCGCGCCGCCCCAACGACCGCATCGGCCTCGTCGCCTTCGCCGGCAAGGCCTACATCGCCGCGCCGTTGACGCTCGATCATGATTTCCTGCTGGCGAATCTGGAACGGCTGCAACTGCGCACCATCGAGGACGGCACGGCCATCGGCTCGGGGCTTTCGGCGAGCGTCAACCGGCTGCGCGACGTGAAATCAAAAAGCAAGATCGTGATCCTGCTGACCGACGGGCAAAACAACGCCGGCACCGTCTCCCCGCTGACCGCCGCCGAGGCCGCGCAATCGCTGCACATGAAGGTTTACACCATCGGCGTCGGCGTGCGCGGCATGTCGAAACTCCCCTACCTCATGTTTGGCAGAAAAATGTATCGGGATGTGCCCGTGGACATCGACGAGCCGACCCTCCAGGCCATCGCCGACCGGACCGGCGGGAAATACTACCGCGCCGACAGCCCCGACACGCTCAAGAAAATTTTCAGCGAGATCGACCAGTTGGAGAAGACGGAGGTGGAAGTGAAGAAATTTGTCCGGCGTTACGAACTGTTTCACTGGTTCGTGCTGCCGGGGCTGGGACTGCTGTTGCTGGAGCTTCTTCTGGGCAACACGGTCTGGAGGAAATTGCCGTGAAGAAAACATTCAGCCGCTGACCATGCACTTTGCAAATCCCCATCAACTCTGGTTCCTGCTGCTGGTGCCGGCGCTCGGTGTATTCCTCTGGTGGGCGTGGCGCGTGAAGCAGCGGCTGGCCGCGCAATTCGTCGCCCCGCGCCTGCTTGCCACGCTCACCGCCGGTGTCTCGCCGGCGCGGCAGAAAATCCGGCTGGCGCTGCTCGTCGCCGCTGTCGCGTGGCTGGCGATCACCCTGGCGCGGCCGCAGTGGGGCTTCGGCCTGGAAGAGGCGCGGCAGCGCGGGCTGGACATCGTGGTGGCCATCGACACTTCCAAAAGCATGCTGGCCGACGACGTGCAGCCTAACCGGCTGACGCGCGCGAAGCTCGCCGCACTCGACCTGCAGCAGCTCGCCAAAACCGACCGGCTCGGGCTGGTGGCGTTTTCGGGCGGCGCGTTTCTGCAATGCCCGCTCTCGCTGGATGACGAGGCCTTCCGGCAGAGCGTCAACATGCTCGATGTAACCATCATTCCCCAGGGCGGCACCGCCATCGCCGAGGCCATCCGCACGGCGCAGGCCGCGTTCAAGGAAAAGACTGGCAACCACAAAATTCTCGTCCTGTTCACCGACGGTGAAGATCACGAACCGGAAGCCGTGGCGGTGGCGCAGGAGGCCGCGAAGGAAGGGATGCAAATTTTTACGATTGGCGTCGGCACGGCGGGCAGCGAGGGCGGCGCGCTGTTGAGCATGACCGATCCGTTCGGCCATCGCGTGTTCATCAAGGACGACCAGGGCAACGTGGTGAAATCGCGCCTGAACGAGACGCTGCTGCGCGAGATCGCCACGGCGACCAAAGGATTTTATCTCCTGCTCGCGGGGGCGAACACGATGAGCACGCTGTACGAGCGCGGACTGGCCCTGCTGCCGAAATCGGAGTTCTCCGCGCGCACCATCAAACAGCACCATGACCGCTATCAGTGGTTTCTCGCGCTTGCCATCGTCCTGCTAATGGTGGAAATGTTCTTCCCGGAACGAAAAATGACTGCCACCAACAAAGTGCAAACTCCGAAACCAGCCGCGCTGGGCATCGCCCTGCTGCTGCTGTGCGGCGGGGTGTCGCCCGTCGGGGCGTCGCCGCGGCAGGCGTTAAAAAATTACGAGCGCGGCCAATACGAAAGCGCGCGCGTCGAGTTTGAAAAGCTTTCCCAGAAAACCCCGGATGACCCCCGCCTGCGGTTCAATGCGGGGGCGGCGGCGTTTCAGTCCGGCCGGCTGGAGGAGGCCGCGCGGCAGTTCAGCTCCAGCCTCGCCACGCCCGAGCTGCCGCTCCAGCAGCGGGCCTATTACAATCTCGGCAACACCCAGTTCCGGCTCGGCGAAAAGGCCCCCGATCCCAAGAAGAAACAGGAAAGCTGGGAGCAGGCCCTGTCCGGCTACGAGAGCGCGCTCCAACTGGAGCCGAAGGACGATGACGCCCGGTTCAACCGTGACTTGGTGAAGAAGAAACTCGAGGAGCTAAAGCAGCAGCAGGAGCAGAAGAAGGACAAAGACGACAAATCAGACGACCAGAAGAAAGACAAGTCCGATCAATCCAAGGGTGACGATCAAAAGAAGGACGACCAGAAAAAACCAGACGACAAATCAGACGATCAGAAAAAAAACAAGCCGGAGGAGCAGAAGCCGGACAACAAAAAGCCGGAGGACCAGAATTCCAAGGACAACGACGCGCCCCCGTCCGAAGCCGCCAACTCAGGAAAGGTGATGCCCATGACCCCGCAGCAGGCGCAGCAGTTGCTCGACGCGCAAAAGGCCGAGGAGAAAGTCATGATCTTTCAGCCGCCGACCAGGACGAACCGTGTGAACAAGGTTTTCAAGGATTGGTGAATCGGCGGAGTGCGGCCGCCCCCCGTGGCGCCGATTTCCAAGTCGGCTGTGTCGCGAATTTCCCAATCCGGGAAAATGGAAAATCCCAGTGAAATTTAGTTCTCGACGCGCCGCCGATTTGGAAATCGCGATACAGCAGTTTTGGAAACCTCCGCTACGAAGTCCGAGTCCACCCGATCTGTGCCAACAAAAAGGCAGGCCATGGCGGGCCTGCCTTACTGAAATAATTTCCGAACTGCTTACTCGGCCTTCTTCGCCTTCGCTGCCCTGACCGGTTTTTCTTCGGCAGGCTTGGCTTCGACGACTCTGGCTTCGGGCCGGCGGCCGCGCTTCTCGGTGACTTTGCCGGCAGCTTCCCGGGCTTCGGCTTCCTTGGCGGCAATTTCCGTCGCGGTCGGCTTGGGCGCGTTGCTTTCGACGCGGACTTTCATGGTCGTGACCACGTCGGGGTGGAGGCGCAGTTCAACTTCGTGGTCGCCGAGGGCCTTGATCGGCAGTTCGAGGTGGATTTTCCTCTTGTCGAGCGTGATGTCGAACTGGGTCTTGAGCTGGTCGGCGATGGTGCCGCTGGTGACCGCGCCAAACATCTTGCCATCTTCACCAGTCTTGACGGCGATGACCGCGATGAGCTTGGAGATGCTCTTGGAAAGCTCGCTCATGGTGTTGAACTCATGGGCCTCACGCTCGGCGCGGCGCTGGCGCAACGCCTCGATGCGGCGCTTGTTCGCGCCGGTCAGCGGGATGGCCAGATGCTGCGGGATGAGATAATTCCGGGCGTAGCCGGAGGCGACTTTGACCTGGTCTGACTCGGCGCCGAGACCAACAATGTTGTGGATGAGGATAACTTCAGTTTTTGCCATAAAATTATTTGAGGTGTTGAAAGTTGAGTGTCGGGAGCGGTGGTTGCGCGGTCCAGGGACGCGCGGTCAAAATGGAACGTCGTCGGATTCTTCCGGCGGCGGGCCGTCGTGGTCGGCGGCAGGGGCGGACGGTGCGGCAGGGGCAGCAGGCCGGGCGGGACGCGGCGCGGCGGGGGCGGATGGTGCCGAGGGAACGCCGCCTTCGGCGCGGTTGCCGCTGTCGAGAAACTGAAAGTTTTCTAGGATGACGCCAAGCTTGCTTTTTTTCTGTCCGGTTTGCTTGTCGTCCCACTGGTCAAGCTTGAGCCGGCCTTCGACCAGAATCGGACGCCCTTTCTTCAAATACTGGCCGATGGTTTCGGCCTGACGGCCGAAAGCGTCCACATCAATGAAAGTCACTTCCTCGCGCTTTTCGCCGGTTTCGGTGGTCCAGTTGCGATTAATCGCAAGACCGAGTTTGGCAACGGCGGTTCCCTTGGGAGTGTAGCGCAATTCAGGATCGCGCGTCAGGTTCCCGGCCAGGATGACTTTGTTGAAGTTGGCCATAACAGGGGGCGGTTACTTGACCTCGGCCTTGGGCGCGGGCGCGATGGTAAACAGGACGCGGAAAATTTCCTCGTTCAGCGCGA
This sequence comes from Verrucomicrobiales bacterium, assembly GCA_947502425.1. Lineage (GTDB taxonomy): Bacteria > Verrucomicrobiota > Verrucomicrobiia > Limisphaerales > SIBH01 > SIBH01. Next base: position 709 of record CANMZY010000277.1, on the reverse strand, counting down.
AGCGGCTGCGGAGCTGCGCGATGGCCGGGGGGTTGCCCTCGAAAATCACGTTCACGTAGAAGCCGCCGGTGAATTTCTTGTCGGCCACGCGGGAGAAGGCGCGCTTGTCCATCTTCTGAACCGTCTCGACTTTGCCGCCGACCGCCACGATGTCGGCGGAAATCTTGTCGATCGTGTCTTTGATGCCTTCTTCTTTGGCCGCGTTGTTCAAGATGAACAAACCTTCGTATTTTTTCATGTGTTTCGTTTTCTGCTATCCGGGGCTGACCACCCCGTTAAATTGATTCATCGCTTTTTCGATTCCGTTCGCCAGCCAGCTTTCCGCCTGGTCGGCCGCCCGCTGCAAAACTTTTTCCAGCAGCGCCGCCTCATCCGATCCGAACTGTCCCAGCACGTGGCCCGTGATCTCACGCTGCCCGTCTCGCCGCCCGATGCCGATCCGCTGCCGCGCAAACTCCGCCAAGGCCAGATGCTGCTCGATGGACTCCAGCCCGTGATGCCCGCCGCTGCCGCCCTTGGGCCGCAGCCGAACCTCGCCGAGCGGCAAATCCGCGTCGTCCACCGACACCAGCAGCCGTCCCGCCGGAATGTGAAAGTATTCCGCGACCGCCGCCACCGCCTCGCCGCTCGCGTTCATAAATGTCTGCGGCTCGCACAAGAGCAGCTTCCGCCCATCGCGCTCGAACCGCGCCAGCCGGGCGTGGAATTT
>CANMZY010000276.1:0-5026 GCA_947502425.1 Verrucomicrobiales bacterium | reverse complement strand
GGATCGCCCCACGGACCGGAGCAGTCGTAAACGCGCACGGGGTCGTTCGCGGACACCGCGCCGGTGTAGGATTTCGTCGGCGACAATTCGATCTCGCGCATCGGCACGCGGACTTCGGGGTGGATGGCACCCGCGACGTACACCTTGTTGCTGTTGGGCAAATGCTCGCTGCTGTGCGGCTCGAATGAGGATTTGGGATCGGCGATCATGAATTCATTTATTAGCGGCAAGGAAGGAAGACCGGAAGCGGCATCCCTTCGCCAGCATTATCTGGAACAGGTTCAACGGGTCTTCTGCGCTCGCGCGCAGAACTCTCAGCCTTCTTCCGCCACAGCGGAACCAGTTGGCTCCCCACATGGTGTGAAGCTAGGGAGAAGAACCGGGGGCGTCAAGCGCGCCGGGCAGCAGCAGCGAGAACGCAGATTTTCCCCGGCGATTTGGGGTGGACAAGGATGGAATCAGGAACATCACCGTTCGCCTCGATGCCCGGTCACGAGGAAAGCCGGCGAGACGCCAGCGCTCCCAGGGCCGGTATGGACTGGGCAGGGGACTCGAACCGCTCAACGCTGCGCGGTCTTTTTCGCCTCGCTCACACACCAGAGATGCTGGTGCGTGCGGATGAAAAGGTCGCCGTCGGACGGGGCCACGGAGGAATTGCACGCCTCGTTGCCGAGGGAGTTCACGCCGAGTTGCTCGAACTTCGGGCTGGCGCGCAGCACCAGGCAGTCGCCGCTCTGGTTCAGGATGTAGATCCGGTCGCCGTTCAGCACCATCGAGGACCAGGAATCGCCCTTTGGACCGGCCGCTTTCGGCCGCTCGTTCCACACGCTTTTGCCGGTCTTGAGTTCGAGGCACTCGGCGATGCCGCCGGTGTTGAGGATGTAAACATGACCATCATGGATGACGCCGGAGCCGATGCCGACCTTGGTGCGAATGGTCTGCCAGAGGCGGTGAGATTCAGTCACGTCGCCGCTGCCGCCGGTCCGGCAGGCAATGGAGTTGCCCGAGTAGCCGCCCATCGCGACCACGATGCCGTCGGCGGCGATGGGAGAGGTATAGACGAGCGGGTTCAGGCCGTCGCAGTTCCAAAGTTCCTTGCCGGACTTCGGATCGAAGGCGCGGAGGTGGCGTGGAAAACTCATGATGAGTTCGTCGCGCCCGCCGGCCTGCACGATGATCGGCGTGCTGTAGGTGCAGATCATGCCCGGCTCCTGCCCGCGAAAGCCGTCCGTGCGCTTGCCAACGTCGATGGCCGGCTCGGTAAATTCCCAAAGTGTCTTCCCGGTTTTCTTGTCGAGGCCGAGCAGGCGCGCGCCGGAGCCGGGGCCGAAGTAGAGGATGCAGACATCGCCGTGCAACACGGGCGAGGAGCCGCTGCCCCAGCCGAAATCCTGTTTGCCGAGATCACGTTTCCAAATTTCTTTCCCGTCGAAGTCGTAGCAGAACACGCCGGCCGAGCCGTGGCAGACGATCACGCGCTCGCCGTCCGTCGAGGGCGAGGCGGAGCAATACGGATTCGACTCATGCGTCTTTTCCTTCGCGGCGTAGGTGGCGGATTTTTGCCAGAGCAGTTTGCCGTCGCCGCGCGCGAAGCACATCAGGGTGCGCTCGTTCTTCGCCTCGATGGCCTGCGTGAGAAAGACCTTGTCGCCCCAGACGGCGGGCGTGGAGTTGCCGCGCTCGGGCAGCGCGATTTTCCAGCGGATGTTTTCGGTGGTGCTCCAGCGCGTGGGTAGATTTTTTTCTGAAGAAGTTCCCTGACCGTCCGCTCCGCGCCACGCGGGCCAGTTGGCCGCATGGGACGTGAGCGCGAGCGCGCCGAGAGCAACCAGAGAGGTGATGTGAATTTTCATGGCGTAAGTTTAGGGAGTCGTGGCGGGTCTGTCCACCTCGGCGCGCGTCACGGCAGTTCGTAAGTGGTCACCTGCGAGTTCCAATTCAGCGGGATGGTTTTCGCCGGGCCGGGCAGGCCGCTGCGCGTTGGGCGCACGGAGCCGAAATTCCACGTCGCGCCGGTCGGGGTTTTCCAGTTCCGCCAGGTCACGCGCGGCCAGATGGCTGGGCTGGTTTTCGCGACGGCATCTGCCGCTTCGGTTTGCACGGTCTGCGTGAGCGTGACGTTTAGCCTGGCGACTTCCCGCTCCAGCCCCGCGACAAACGGCGACGGTTCGCCTCCAGGAATCAACCGCTCGAAACGCGTCGGACGGCTCACGCGCAGCACCGCCAGGCAACTGGCAATTTCACCCGCCGGCGGACCGGTGAATTGTTCAGGCGTGGCGAGGCGTGCGAGCTGCGCGGGGGTTTCGTTGAGCAGCAGCGAGCGAAGCACCACCAGTGACGGCAGGCCCGGGGCGCTTGCCCCTTTGTGGTTCGATTCCCAACGCGCGGTGAGAAGGTCGAGTTCCTTCCTCACGTCAGCCTTCAAATAATCCCGGTGGAAGCGCGCCACGTCGGCGTCCTGGAAGCGCGCCCAGCGATTCAGGAACTGGCGTTCGCCGGTCTGCGCAGAATATTTCGGGCCGTCGATCTGCCAGCCGCCGGTGTCGCCACCAAGGTGCGTCAGATAAACTTCCTCGTCCATGAACTCCATCGAATGCCACGGCTGATGCCGGCGAAAATAATCCGCGCCGCGCTGCTGGAGAAACTGGAGCACCAGCTCGCGGGCAAACTGCTGGCAGGCGTAATGGTAGAAGTTCATGTCGCCGGCCCGGTAGGCGAGCCTCGCCAGCGCGGCGCACGCCCCGGCTTCGTCACTCAGGCTGGCGCTGGCGCTGGCGCTGCGCCCGAATCCCGCCCAGCTTTTTCCAGCCGGAGAGGAAAACTTTTTCCTTATCGATGGCCAGCGCTCCTTCATCAGTTCCCAGTCGCCGGTGTGGTGCGCGCAGGCCCAGAGCGCCTCCGGCGGATGCGGGCCGGGCGCGTCCGAATGAAAATATTTTCGCAGGCTGGCTAGCGCGTTGGTGCGGATGGCCTCGTCGCAGTAGGGAAGGGCCTTCGCGTCCCAGCCGTCGGATTGGTCGCCGCCTTGGATTTTTCCTGCAACGGCCTTGTTCAACTTCCTGAGCGCGGCGGCCACGGTCGGATGGGCATTGGTGTTTGGTGAATCGCTGGCCTCGGTTTCGTTGACGTATTGCAGCACGCGGAACGTGGCGTCGTAGGAATCGACATCCTCGATGCAAAGATACGGGCCGTTGGGCGTGAGCATGTCCATGTCGGACGGCTTCTTGGAAATCGTCACTGGAAACTTTCCATTAAGCGACACCTGCGCCAGCGGCGGGCTGACCGGTGCGAGTTTTCGGTGGGTTGTTTTCCAATCGTCATCGATGGAGAGCCAGTGAAATTTCTGGCGGATCGTCACCGCGTCGCGCGAGCGGTCCACGCTGAAGCTGTCCTCGCAATAAAGCGGAAACTCGCGCGTCGCTTCCGCCCAGTAACGGACGCGTTGCAGCACCTCGCGTGGGATGGATTCCGTCCAAGTCCAGGTCCTGACCTTCCGCTCCGGCAGTCCGTGCTTCGACAACAGTTCCCGGCCTTGCTGCGGCGGTTTGTCATAACCATAGAGCGGCATCAGCGCCGCGTAGCCAGCCTCGCCGTCGAATTCGAGGCGGAGTCCGTTGGTGTCGAATTGCGCGGCCCGCGGCTTGTGCTGCAAACAAAGCAGCCACGGGCTGTCCCAGTTCGTCCAGCCGCCCGCGCCGGCGAACCAGACGAGAATCCAGTTCTCCGTCATCGCCGACACTTCCATCGGCGCACCGTTGGTCACGATCTTCGGCCCGCCCAGCGCGCCGAACGAGGCGAAGGCCGGCGCGCCGAGGCCGGTCTCGGGCATCCCGGTGAAGAACGAAAGCTCGCGGGTGGTGGCGTGGAAAAGCGTGACCGGACTCAGCTCCGTTTGCACGACGGCGAACGGCGCCTTCTTCCAGTCGTCGTTCTTCGAATCGAACGGACGGGCGCGGGGAATGGCCGCCGCGGGAACGCCGGTGGGGGGACCGTAGCGCGCGGGGGCTTTTGGGCCGGGGCCGGACGAAGGAGCAGGCTTCGACCCCGAGTCGGAACAACCGGCGGCCGCGAGCAGCGAACCCAGGAGGCAGACACGAATCCAATTTGCAATCACCGCGCGATGTTACCGGCTCGACGCAAGGCGGCGCAAGCTTGGGGGTGCGGCTCCGCAGCAGCACCGGCCCATTAAGCGCGCTCGCGCCAGACGGAAAGAATTTTCCGTTGACATTCAAACGCGCGTTTGAAACAAACAATTGAAAGATGAGTGCGATTTCACCAAACCCAAAAATTCCGCCCGACCAGGTCCGGACCCGCGCCCAGCTCCTCGAGGCCGCCGCCGAGATTTTCGCCACGCACGGCTTTCACACCGCGACGGTGCGCGACATCTGTCTGCGGGCCGGGGCCAATATCGCGGCGGTGCATTACCATTTCGGCGACAAGCAGGGTCTTTATACGGAGGTGCTGCGCCACGCTTATCGTCACGCCTACGAAAAATATCCGCCAAACCTCGGGGTCACGGACGGTGCGCCCGCCGCGGAGCGACTCGCCGCGTTCGTCCGCTCCTTCCTGCTCCGCCTCTTCGCCAAAGGCCCCTTGGCGTGGCACGGGCGGCTGATGGCGCGGGAGATGATCGAGCCCACCGCCGCGCTCGACGCGCTGGTGCGCGAGCAGATCCGACCCACCGCCCAGGAGCTTTCCGGCATTGTCCGCGAACTGCTCGGGCGCGGCGCGGACGAGGAGTTGGTTCGGTTGAGCGGCATGAGCGTGGTCAGCCAGTGCCTGTTCTATCACCACTGCCGTCCGGTGATCAGCCGGTTGTTTCCGAAGCAGAAGTATGACGAGGCGGACATCGACGAACTGGCCGCGCACATCACGAAATTTTCCCTGGCCTCGCTGCAACAGCTCGCGACCAAAAGCAAACCCACGCCGGCCAAAAAGCCGGTGCGCCGCATCTCATCCTCCCGCCGGTAATTTTCCCATGTATCACATCGCCCTGAAAATGCTGGTCGGCGACCGCGCCAAATAC
>CANMZY010000275.1:0-5034 GCA_947502425.1 Verrucomicrobiales bacterium | reverse complement strand
AGGCGAAGCCGGCCGGGACCGTCTGGACGACGGATTGCGGTGTGGGGTTGAGCCAGTGCAACCAGACGGTGAGCGACTGCCCGGCCAGCAACGGGGTGATTTCCGCCGCTGGTGAAAGCGTCGTCCGCACGAGCAGGCCGGTCAGCAGGAGCGCGCCTCGGAGTGCTGGTAGAAAAAATCGCTCAACATGGCGGCGAGACTATCAGCCCCGTCAACAGATGTGTGCCGCGCTGGAGGACGTCAGGTTTTCCCGCGCGGATCGAAGGCGTCGCGCAGGCCGTCGCCGAGGAAGTTCAGCGCGAGGAGGGTGCTGACGAGCGCGGTGGCGGGGAAGACCAGCAGCCACCAGTAAACGCGGACGGGATTCAGCGATTGCGCGCCTTCCGCGATGAGCGATCCCCAACTGGCCATGGGCGGCTGGATGCCGAGACCGAGATAACTGAGGAACGATTCGTAGAGGATGATCGCGGGCAGGATTAGCGTCACGTACACGATCACGATGCCGAGGATGTTCGGCAAAATGTGGTGGCGCAAAATCCTCAGGTGATTCGCGCCCAGCGAGCGGCTGGCATCGACGAACTGCCGGGTGCGCAGGGACAACACCTGGCCGCGCACGATCCGCGCCATGGTCAGCCAGGAGACGGCGCCGAGACCGACGAAGAGGAAGAGCAGCGGTGCCCAGCGCGCGGATTCGGTGCCGAACCAGCCGACCAGCCATTTCTTGACCAGATCGTCCAGCGTGGTGATGAGCACGATCACGAAGACAATCGACGGCAGCGTGTAGAGAATATCGACGAAGCGCATCATGATGCTGTCCCAGCGTCCGCCGACGTAGCCGGCCACCGCACCCCACACCACGCCGATGACCAGAGCCACTCCCGCCCCGACCAGTCCGACGAGGAGCGAAATGCGCGCGCCGGAGCAAATTCGGGCCAGCAGGTCGTGCCCGTGGACATCGGTGCCGCACCAGTGCGAGCGGCCCGGTGGTTGAAATTGCGCCTCGGAAACGGCGTTCGGGTCGTGGAGCATCGCCGCCGGCAACAGCCCCTGGAACACCTTTGCGGGCGGAGCGGGTTTGACGGTTCCGGCGGAGCGGGTCATGGAGAAGACCGGCCAGAGGAGAACGAGGAGCACCACGGCGACGACGAACCAGAGGCTGATCATGGCCGGCTTGTTGGCCTTGAAGCGCAGCCAAGCCTTCTGGTTGGGGCTGAGATGCTCACTCATATTTCACCCTCCGATCCAAGAGCGTGTAGCTGAAATCCACGATCAGGTTCATCACCAGCAGCAGCACGGCGTAGAGCAACACCAGGCCCATGGTCATGAGATGATCCTTGTTCAGCGAGCTGTTCACCATGAAAACGCCGATGCCGGGAATGTTGAAAATGCTTTCCACCACGAACGAGCCGGTGAGCAGGTCGGCCAGCAGTGGGCCGGAATAGGAAACCACCGGCAGGATGGCAATGCGCAGGGCGTGCTTGAAGACAACCCCCATCTCGCTGCAGCCCTTCGCGCGCGCGGTGGTGATGAAGCCTTCGTGCAGGACGTTGGACATTCCCTCGCGCATCAGCCGGGAGATGCGTCCCGCGAAATACAGCCCCAGCGCGATGGACGGCAGGATCGCGTGCCACGGGGTTTCCCAAAGCGCCGCCGGGAAGATGCGCCATTTGATCGCGAAGAACATGATGAGCAGCGGCGCCACGACGAATCCCGGGATGCACACCGCCAGCACGGCGAAGAAGCTTCCCGCGTAGTCCGACCACTGCCCGCGCCGTAGCGCCGTGAAAAAACCAAACGGAATGCCGACGCCCTGCGCGAACAGAAAGGCCAGCAGGCCCAGGGTCAGCGAGACGGGCAGGCCCTGCCGGACAATGTCGTTGACGGTGTGATTACGATATTTGGTGGAAAGCCCGAGGTCGCCCTTGATCAGACCGCCTTGGGCCCAATGCCAGCGGCCTGCCGCGTCCTTTTCCCAGCACAAGCCGAGATAGCGGAGGTATTGCTTGAGGAACGGCTCGTCCAGATGGTAGCGGGCCTTGAGGGCGCGCTCGATTTCCGGCGAGGCCTTGGCGCGCTCCGAGTCGAACGGATTGCCGGGCGCGATCTTGACCAGCGCGAAGGCCAGAAAGGTGATGACCAGCAGCAGCGGAATGAGAAAGAGGAGTCGCTTCAGGAAATACATGGCGTCATTTCTTTCGGCGGATCGGGGCGATGGGATGCTCGTCCAGCAGGTTGAAATAAATCCCCTCGATCTTTTCGGGGTCGAAAAAGTTCACGCCCGTCCGAAAAAAAAGCGGGACGATGGGCAACTCGTCGCGGATGAGCAGCACCTCCGCCTCGCGCAGGATTTCGGCGCGGCGTTTCACGTCGGAAAGCTGGTTGGCCTGATTCAGCAGGGCGTCGAAGCGGGGGTTGATCCAGCCGGTGCGATTGTTGCCGTTGTTCGCCATGAACATGTCGAGAAAGGTGTTGGCGTCGTTGTAGTCGCCCACCCAACTGCTGCGGCTCAGGTCGTAGTTCAGCGAACTCTGCTCGGCGAGATAGACCTTCCATTCCTTCTGCTCGATCTCGATGGTGATGCCCAGTTCGCGCTTCCACATTTCCTGAAGCTCGACCGCGATCTGGACCGAGGTCTTGGCATTGGTGGTCAGGTAGCGGATGACGCGAAAGCCCTTGCCGCCCGGATAACCGGCCTCGGCGAGCAGTTTGCGCGCAAGCACCGGATCGTGGCCGAGGCCCTCCGGGGGCTGGTAGTGGGCCGTGGCCGGGGGCGTGAGGCTGGAGGCGATCTTCTCGCCACCCTTGGTGATTTTTTCCACAAGCCGTTTTTTGTCCACGGCCAGGGCGAGGGCCTTGCGCACGCGCACATCGGCGAACGGCGGGTTGGTGACGTTGTAGCGGTAAAACTCGGTGCCGAGGTAGTCGAAGAAATGCACGTCGCGCCGTTTCCGCAGCACGTCGAGCAGTTCGTTCGGGACGAGACCCTTGTCCCAGATGATGTCGGCCTGGCCGGTTTCGTAGAGGTTGAAGGCGGCGGCCTGTGAGTCGATCGGCAGAAAATCAACGATCTCGCTCTGCGTGTTGGCGGCGTCCCAGTAGCGCGGATTTTTCCGGACGCGAATTTTGTCGCGGATGCGCCAGAAGTCGAGGGTGTAGGCGCCGCTGGTCGGCAGGGGGCGCGCCATCAGCCATTGATCGCCGTGTTTTTCAATGGTCTGGCGGGGCAGGATGGCCAGGGTGCGAAAGGCGCAGAGGTCGAGAAAGAAGGTGGCGGGCGCGACCAGATCGACGCGCAGGGTGTGGGCATCGAGCGCGTGAATGCCCAGCTTCGTGAGGTCCTTGATCTTGCCGGTGGCGATGTCCTCGGCGTTGCGGAGGAAAAACATTTGCCCGGCATATTCGGACGCGGTGAAGGGATCTACCACCCGTCGCCAGGACCAGATGACATCGGCGGCGGTGATGGGTTCGCCGGTGGACCAGACGAGGTTCGAGCGCAGGTGAAAGACGTAGGTCCGGCCGTCCGGAGAAATTTCCCAGCGCTCGGCGAGGCCGGGTTCGGGAATGGCAGTCTTGGGATCGAGGCGGGTCAGGCCCTCGAAGAGCGCGCCGGCCACCCGTCCGTCCGGCTGGCCGCTGATGGTGGCGGGATCAATCGACTGCGGCTCGGCGCCATTGATGATGGTGAGGTCGGCCTTGGGTTCGTGCGGGACGCAGCCGGGGAGGGCGAGAGAGCCGGCCGCCGCCAATAAATGAAACGCCCTCTTTGCGGCAAAGAGGGCGTTCATCGGAAATTTCATCGCGCGCTTACTTGGGCGTGGCCGGTTTGTTGGTGTCCGCCGGGGCGGCGGCGTTGGTCAGGACGGGGACGGCCGCCGGGGTCTTGACGGGGGCCGGGGGGGTGACGGCCGCGGGGCTTTTCTCCAGAAGTTTCTTCAGGTTTTCGGTGTTGGGATTCTGCCGCGACTGATAGCCGTTGAGCATGGAAATCAGGATCGCGAGGATGAAGAAGATGCCGGCGCTGTACTTGGTCAGTTTGGTGAGGGCGTTGCCGCTGCCCGCGCCGAAGAGGGCGTCGGTCGCGCCGCCGCCGAAGGCTTGGCCCATGCCGGCCTCCTTTTTCGGGAGTTGAATGAGCACGAGCAAAACGAGGAGAAGACAGTCCAGCACGAGAACCGCCGTCAGCAGGCCGATGATAATTCCAGTCATAATTTTTTCCGTTAAATCGAGTTCTTCACAATGTCGGCAAAGCTGCGGGCTTCCAGCGAGGCCCCGCCGACGAGCGCGCCATCCACATCCGGCTGGCTCATCAATTCGCGGGCGTTCGACGCCTTCACGCTGCCACCATATTGAATCCGGACGCGGCGGGCAACCGTTTCGTCAAACAACTTCACGAGCAGCCCGCGGATGAAGGCGTGCGCCTCCTGCGCCTGGGCGGTCGTCGCCGTCCGGCCGGTGCCGATGGCCCAGACCGGCTCGTAGGCCAGAATGGTTTCCACCATCTGCTCCGCGCCCAGTCCGGCGAGGCTGCCGCGGACCTGTGTGTCCAAAATATTTTCCATCTGGCCGGCCTCGCGTTCGGCGAGCGTTTCGCCCACGCAGACAATCGGCCGGAGCGCCGCGCCGTGGGCGGCGAGGGCCTTCTTCGCGATCAACGCGTCCGGCTCCTTCTGATACTGGCGGCGTTCGCTGTGGCCGAGGATGACGTAGCGCGCGGAAAATTCCTTGAGCATCCCGGCGGCGATCTCGCCGGTGTAGGCGCCGGACAGGTGCTCGCTCATGTTCTGCGCGCCGAGGCGGAGGTTGGAGTCGAGCACCGCCTTGGACACCTCGCTCAGCGCGGTAAACGGCGGGCAGACGACAATGTCGATCTCCTTCACGTCCTTCAATTCGCGCTTGAGGTCGGCGACGAGGTCGAGGGCCTCGGCCACGGTTTTGTTCATCTTCCAGTTGCCGGCGATGATCAGCTTGCGTTCTTTGTCCATTTGGTTTTGGGGAAATTGCTCAGTTCTCAGTGGGGCCGGTCACTTGTCGCTC
>CANMZY010000274.1:0-5046 GCA_947502425.1 Verrucomicrobiales bacterium | reverse complement strand
CCCGACCCGCCGAAGAAGCACGTCGATGTGATTTATCTCTGCTCGCCGAACAATCCGACCGGTGCGGTCGCCACCCGCGCGCAGATCGAGGCGTGGGTGAAGTACGCGTTGGAAAACAAATCCATCATCCTTTTCGACGCCGCCTACGAGGCCTATATCAGCGATCCGGCGATTCCCCATTCGATCTACGAAATCCCCGGAGCGCGCGAATGCGCCATCGAGTTCCGCAGCTTCTCCAAGAACGGCGGCTTCACCGGCACGCGCTGCGCCTTCACCGTGGTGCCCAAGACCCTGCTCGCGCAGACGAAGGACGGCGAGTTCAAGCCGCTCCATCCGCTGTGGAACCGCCGCTCGGCGACGAAATTCAACGGCGTGAGCTACATCGTCCAGCGCGCCGCCGAGGCGCTCTACACCGACGAAGGCAAGGCGCAGGTGCAGGCGCTCATCGGGCATTACATGGGCAACGCCGCCGTCCTCCGCGCCGGGGCGAAGAAGGCCGGCCTGAAAGTTTATGGCGGCGTGAACGCGCCCTACATCTGGGTGAAAACTCCGAAAGGCGTCACGAGCTGGCAGGCCTTCGACAAGATTCTCGGCGAGGCCAACGTGGTCATCACGCCCGGCAGCGGCTTCGGCTCGAAAGGCGAAGGCTTTTTCCGCATCAGCAGTTTCAACAGCCGGGCGAATGCCGAGGAAGTGGCGAAGCGCCTGCCGGCGTTGCAGTGGTGAAACTGTTTTACAGCGGGCGCGAAGAAAATATTTTTTCGCGCCCTTTTTGTTTGGGGTAAATTCCGCGCCATGAATCCGGTGCTGCTCACCTGCCTGCTCCTGCTGCTCGCCAAGTGGCTCGCGCAATTCATCCTTGAGCGGCTGAACGAGCGGCACGTTCGCGCCCATGCCGGTGCCGTGCCGGACGCCTTTCGCGCGGTCATCGATCCCGCCACCTACGCCAAATCGGTTGCCTACACGCTGGCCAAAGGACGCTTCAGCCAGGTCGAAATGATCTACGATCTCGCGGTGCTGCTGCTGGTGTTGTTCAGCGGCGTGCTGCCGTGGAGCTTCCAAAAATTCACGGAACACTGCGGCGAATCGGCGTGGGCCATGGCGGCATTTCTGTTTGCCGTCGGCGTGGCGCTTTCGCTGCCCGGCCTGCCGTTCGCGTGGTTCGACCAGTTCCGGCTCGAGGAAAAATTCGGCTTCAACACCACCACGGTGCGGCTCTGGTGGACGGACAAATTGAAGGGCCTGCTGCTCGGCGCGGTGCTGGGCTGGCCGCTGCTCGTGCTCATTCTGAAAGTCGTGGAATGGACGGGCGCGCAATGGTGGCTCTGGGCGTGGGGCGTCGTCGTGGTGTTTCAACTCGTGCTGATGGTGCTCGCGCCCGCGCTCATCCTGCCGCTCTTCAACAAATTCACCCCGCTGCCGGACGGGCCGCTGCGTGACCGCCTCGTCGCGCTGGCCGGCCGCACCGGATTTCGCGCCCGCAGCATCCAGGTGATGGACGGCAGCAAGCGCTCGCGGCACTCGAACGCCTTCTTCACCGGCTTCGGAAAATTCCGCAAGGTGGTGCTCTTCGACACGCTCGTGTCGCAGCTCGGCGAAACTGAACTCGCCGCCGTCCTCGCGCACGAAATCGGCCACTACAAAAGGCGGCACATCGTGAAGCTGATGATTTTTTCCACGGCGAGTTTGCTGGTGGCGTTCGCCGTCCTCGCGTGGCTCGCACAGCAGGCCTGGTTTGATCGCGCGTTCGGTTTCGAGCCGGGACAGCTTGCGCCCGCGCTGCTGCTCTTCACGCTGTTGAGCGGCGTGGTGACATTCTGGTTCACGCCGCTGGCGAACATCTGGTCGCGCCGTTACGAATACGAGGCCGACGCCTTCGCCGCCACCGCGATGGCCGAAACACAGTCGCTCACCGGCGCGCTCCGCAAGCTGAACGAAAAGAATCTCAGCAACCTCACGCCGCACCCGCTCTACAGCGGCTTCTACTATTCGCACCCCACGCTGCTCGAACGTGAGCAGGCGCTGGCCGCCGCATCGTGACGCGGCTCCGAATAGTGGGGCGGGCGTCTCACCTGCCATCCGGGGCGTCTCGCCCCTGAACTGATTACGGGCGAGACGCCCGAGAACACAGCCGGGACGGCTGCGCCACTGCGCCGCACTCCGGCTTTGACAACGTATAAAATTACGCTACGGGACCCACTAATATGAACCCATCACCTTCCATCCTCCGTTGGTTGTCCCGTGCCGCTGTCGGCTTGGCGGCTATTCTTGTCACCGTCTCCACCCCGGCCGGTCCGCCGGAAGCCGCGCTCGACACGGTGCACGGCAAGGTGAAAAGCGTCATGGGCGTTCAGCACAAGGTGACGCACGGGCTGATGGGTGTGGAGGGCATTCTCGGCACGGCCGTGGGCGTGGACGACGCGGGCGAGCCGGTGCTCGTGGTTTATGTGGATCAGCAAGGCAAGAAGGCCGGGGACCTGGTGCGCGACCTGCCGGCGAGAATGCTCGGCGTGGCGACACGTACCGAATTGACCGAGAAGTTCCGCGCGTTCAAAGGCCGGCCCGGCGGCGGCGGAGTGAGCCACACGGCGAAACAGACCACGCCCATCCAGCTCGGCACATCCGGCGGTTGGCGCAACGACTTGGCCAACGGTTATTGCTGCGGCGGCACCCTCGGTGCGCTCGTTCGCATCAACAGTGAACTGCACATCCTCAGCAACTACCATGTGTTCGAGTCCGACATCGTCACCGGCGGCAACGGCCTCGTCGCGCAGACGGGCGACAACGTCATCCAGCCTGCGCTGATTGATGTCAACTGTTCGGCCGCCGGCGCGCAAAACGTGGCCACGCTCGTCAAGAAAAGCGCGCTGCCCAACAACAATGTTGATTGCTCGATTGCGAAGGTCATCGCCGGCATGGTCAACACGAACGGCGCAATCCTCGAGATCGGCACGCTGTCGTCCCAGACCGTGGCCGCCGCCATCAATCAGGCGGTGAAGAAAAGCGGCCGCACCACCGGTCTGACCCGCAGCAAGATTTCCGGACTCAACGCCACCATCAGCGTCACCTACGAGAACGAGTGTGCCGGCGGCATCGCCTTCACCAAGACTTTCACCGGCCAGATTGTCATCGCCAACGGCAGCAGTTCCTTCCTCAAGGGCGGCGACTCCGGCTCGCTCATGGTCGAGGATGTGACGACCAAGCCGCGCGCGGTCGGCCTGCTCTACGCCGGCAGCAGCACCACCGCCATCGCCAATCCGATCAACGAAGTGCTCGCCTTCCTCGGTGCGACCATGGTCGGCAACTAGCCGCGCGGCGGACCATCGAACTCCCCACACCCGTTCGCGCCTGGCGGACGGGTTTTTTGTCCCGCCACACCACGCCGCGATGTCACCCATGCGCTCACGAAAAGCACGGTCGGTCCGGCGTGGCGCGAGCCTGTGGCTGCTCGTGATCGCGAGCCTGGTGGCGGGCTGCCAGAAGAACATGAATCATCCGCCCACGCCGCCGCGCGACATCAACGCCGTGCTGGCTGATCACGACCAACGATTGCTGGCCATCCCCGGCGTCGTCGGAATTTATGTCGGCCTGCTGCCAGACGGACGCACGTCTTGTCTGAAAGTCATGCTCGCCCGCAAATCGCCCGATCTGGAACGCGCCCTGCCGCGCACCCTCGAAGGCCATCCGGTCCTCACCGAAGTCACTGGGGAAATCCGCCCGCTGCGCAATCCGTGAGCGGCGCAAATTGATCGAGAAAAATCCCAGCAATAGCATGCTGCATCCGCTCGACAGCGGCTTCTATTATTCGCACCCCACGCTGCTCGAACGCGAGCAGGCGCTGGCCGCCGCATCGTAGCGTCGGGCGTCCCGCCTGACGTAGAGGGCGCGCGTCCCGCCGCCCGGAAAGCACCGTCCATATTTTCCAAACGATTTTGAAACGCCAACGCCGTCGGGTTTGACGGGCATTATTTCCGCCGGGCGAGACGCCACGGCTCTACGTCAGGCGGGACGCCCACCGCTACAAGGCGCCAGCTAAAGCTTGCAGCCTCGGCGCGGGGACGGTTTCATTCCCGCCGCGCAACGAATGAAATCCGCCACACCAGAACTGCTCCCGCTGCTGAAGCAATACTTCGGCTTCACCTCGTTCCGCCCGTTGCAGGAGGAGATCATCCGCGACGCGCTCGCGGGCAAGGACACCTTCGCGCTGCTGCCGACCGGCGGCGGCAAGTCGCTCTGCTTCCAGTTGCCCGCACTCGTGCAGCCCGGCCTCACCGTCGTCATCTCGCCGCTCATCGCGCTGATGAAAGACCAGGTGGACGCGTTGCAGGCCAGCGGCGTGGCGGCGACCTTTCTCAACTCCTCGCTCGGCGCCGGTGAATCACGAGGCCGTCTGCGCGGACTGCACAACGGCGAATTTCGCCTGCTCTACGTCGCGCCCGAACGGCTGATGCTCTCCGGCTTTCTCGAAGATTTGAAACGCTGGAACGTGAAGCTGCTCGCAGTGGACGAGGCGCATTGCATCAGCGAATGGGGCCACGATTTTCGCCCGGAGTACCGCCAGCTTGCGTCCGTGCGCGATCTGCTGCCCGGCGTGCCGGTGATGGCTCTCACCGCCACGGCCACCGAGCGTGTGCGCGCGGACATCGTGAAGCTGCTCAAGCTGCGCGCGGACGGAATTTTCATCGCGAGCTTCAACCGCCCGAACCTCACTTATCGCGTCATCCCCAAAGCCGGGCCGTATGAGCAACTGCTCGATTTCGTCCGCGCCCGCAAGAAGGAGGCGGGCATTGTTTATTGCGCGTCCCGCAAAAGCGCGGAGAGCACGGCGGAACGGCTGACCAATGACGGTTTTCGCGCGCGGCCTTATCACGCGGGACTCACGCCCGAGGAACGCTCGACGAATCAGGAACTGTTTCTGCGCGACGAGGTGCGTGTGATCTGCGCGACCATCGCGTTCGGCATGGGCATCAACAAGCCGAACGTCCGCTTCGTCGTCCATTACGACCTGCCGAAAAACATCGAGAGCTATTACCAAGAGACCGGCCG
>CANMZY010000273.1:0-5060 GCA_947502425.1 Verrucomicrobiales bacterium | reverse complement strand
ATGCCCGCGCGGGTGAAGGGGAGCCGTTCAGGTGGCGGAGGGCGCGGCCAGCGAGTTGAGGCGCGATTGCGCCTGCCGCGAGAGCCCAGTGAAGAGCATCGAGACGACGTGGCCCGCATGGCGATTGCCGTTGCAGGCGACGATGACGCCGGTGCATTTGACTTTTTTCCCGGAGGAGGAGGCCTGAAGTTCCACCGTCATCTCGGTCCAGGCCGGGATGGCCGTGGTGGTCTTGAACTCGATGCCGTTCTTGCGGATGTGGAATGTTCCGGGGGAAAGCTGCAGCAGGGTCTTGGGGCCGGTGCCGCCGATGGGTTGAAAAATGTCCGATTGATTCAGTTTGCTCGCACTCATGGAAAAGAAGCTAACATACTTGCCCGGGTCGTCAACGCGGGAACTTTACCATTCGATGACCGCCGCTCCCCAGGTCAGGCCGGCGCCGAAGACCACGAGCAGCACCAGGTCGCCGCGCTGGATGACGCCGCTCTGCACCGCCTCGTCCAGCGCGATGGCGACCGAGGCCGCCGAGGTGTTGCCGTATTTGTGGAGGTTCACAAAAACCTGCTCCGGCCTGACGCCGAGCCGTTCACCGACGGCGTCGATGATGCGGCGGTTGGCCTGATGCGGGATCAGGCATTTGATCTGGGAGATGTCGATTTCGCAGCGGCGCAACGCCTCCTGCGCGGCCGTGCACATCGCGTTGACGGCGCTCTTGAAGGTTTCCTTGCCATCCATCCGCAGG
The DNA here is from genome assembly GCA_947502425.1 of Verrucomicrobiales bacterium. Taxonomy (GTDB): domain Bacteria; phylum Verrucomicrobiota; class Verrucomicrobiia; order Limisphaerales; family SIBH01; genus SIBH01. The sequence continues at coordinate 4,318 of CANMZY010000273.1, read as the reverse complement.
TAATGCAGGCCGCCGGCCAGGGATTCGGCGGTGGTCGGGCAGCGGCTGCCGCCGCCGGGAATGGAAAGCAGTTCGGCCTTGGTGCCGTCGGCGCCCATGCAGGCGGTGAGGAGGCCGTGGGCGTTCGGGCGGTTTTGCAAAATGGCCGCGCCCGCGCCGTCGCCGAAGAGGACGCAGGTGTTGCGGTCCTTCCAATTCAAGATCGAGGAAAGTTTTTCCGCGCCGATGACCAGCACGGTGTCGTAGGTGCGGGACATGATGAACTGCTGGCCGATTTCCAGGCCGAAAATAAATCCGGAACAGGCGGCCTCGATGTCGAAGGCGGCGGCACGGTGCGCGCCGATCTTTTGCTGGACGAGGCAGGCCGTGGCCGGGAAGTGCATGTCCGGCGTGATGGTGGCGACGATGATGAGATCGATCTGCTCGGGGGTGATGCCGGCGCGGTCCATGGCCAGTTGCGCGGCCTTGGCCGCCATGTCGGAGGTGAATTCATCGGCGGCGGCAATGCGCCGCTCGCGGATGCCGGTGCGGGTCACAATCCATTCGTCGGTGGTCTCGACGGTTTTTTCGAGATCGGCGTTGGTCATGATGCGGGCCGGGAGATAGGAGCCGACGGAGGTGATGGAACAGGTGCGGCCCTTGAAATCGTGGTTGGCGCGCGGGTTTTTGAATTTTTTGGCAGGGGCGGGGGTCATGCGGCTTGGGCCAGACGGAGGTTGGCCCGGCCAACTTCGTCGCGGATCTGCTGGTTGATCTGGTGCTGGATGGTTTCGGTGGCGACGCGGATGGCGTTCATGATCGCGCGTTCGCGGGCGGAGCCGTGGGCCTTGATGACGGTCCCGTTGAGGCCGAGGAGCGGCGCGCCGCCGTAGGTGTCGGGGTCGAACCGGCGTTTCATGTCGAGGAACGCGCCGCGCGCGAGGGTGGCCCCGAGTTTCCGGAGCGGGTTGGCGGTCAACTCGCTTTTCAAGAGGCGCATGATGCCCTTGCTCAGGCTCTCGATGGTTTTCAAAACGATGTTGCCGGTGAAGCCGTCGGTCACGACCACTTCGACGCGGTCGTTGAAAAGGTCGTGGCCCTCGACGTAGCCGATGAAGTTCAGGTCGGCCGCTCCGCACAATTTGAGCGTGTCGCGGGTGAGGTCGTTGCCTTTGATTTCCTCGGTGCCGTTGCTGAGAATGCCGACGCGCGGTCTGGCGTGGCCGAGGATTTCACGGGAATAAACGCTGCCCATGATGGCGAATTGCAGCAGATGAACGGGCTTGCACTCGGCGTTCGCGCCGGCGTCGAGCAGGAGAAACCCGCCTTGCGCGGTGGGGATGAAGGTGGCGATGGCCGGGCGCTCGACGCCTTCCAGCGGGCGGAGGCGGATGGTGGAGGAGGCGACGAGGCCGCCGGTGTTGCCGGGCGAAATGATAGCCTGCGCCTTGCCGTCCTTGACCAGTTCGACGGCGCGCAGCATGGAGCAGTCTTTCTTCTTGCGCAGCCCGTCCACCGGCTTGTCCTCCATGGTCAGCACTTCGCTGGCGTGGACGATCTGGATGCGCGGATCGCGGCATTGGAGGCTGGCGAGGGCGGATTGGATTTGGGTCTGGTCGCCGGCGAGGAAGATTTGTTCGATCTTCTCGTTGGCCGGCGCCAGGAGCGCCTGTTTCACCCCGTCAATGACGACGCCACAGCCGTGGTCGCCGCCCATGACATCCACTGCGATTCGCATAAATGGCGAGAGCGCGGAAAGGAAACCCCGCCCGCGCTCTGAAACGGAATCAGGCCGCCGCCGTCACGCTCAACACCTGGCGCCCCTTGTAAAAGCCGCACGCCGGGCAGACCCGGTGGGGCACATACGGCACCGCGCATTGCGGGCAGGAACTCAGTTGTGGCAGCTTCAGCACGCTGTTGTAAGCCCGGCGCTGACGCTGGCGGCTTTTCGACGGTTTTCTTTTTGGAACGCCCATAAATTCAATCTTTCAGTTTCAGTTTGTTCAGCTCAGCCCAAGGCGATGAAGTTTCCGACGACTTCCTGCCCGGGGTTTTGGCCTTGCCGGATGGCGGATTTTTCAGCCCGCCACAGTCAATTTCACACAACGGATGCTGCGGAAACGTGAGGAGAATATCTTCCCGAAACAGGGGCGTCAAGTCCACGGAATCGTTGTTTATCGGCACCGCTTCCTCGCCTTCTAGGGGCAGATGGCACGTCCACGGGTTGAATTCCAGCAGGAACGGGAAGGGTTTCAGGCAGCGCGCGCACTCGCATTGCAGCGGCAGGCTCAACCGCCCCTGGACGAGGACGCTCTGGTCGAGCGCCTGGATGTGCAGGTCGTAGCGCAACGGCTGCTGGACGTGGATCAACTCGTCCACGTCGGCGAGTTCGAGCTCGGCCACGGGCAGTTCGCCCCGCAGATGCAGTTCTTTTTCTTCGAGATGCCGAAGGTTGAAGGTCAGGGGCATAAAATCAGGCCGGCAGATGGACCAGTTTCGCGGTGAGCGCCGCCCGGACGTGCGCCGGGACGAACGGGCTGACATCGCCGCCGAGCCGAGCGATTTCCTTCACGATGCGCGAACTGAGGAAGGTGTAGGTGTCCTTGGGCATCATGAAAATGGTTTCGACCCGCTCGTTGAGCTTGCGGTTCATCAGGGCGAGCTGGAATTCAAACTCGAAGTCCGACACGGCGCGCAGTCCGCGGATCACGGCCTGGCCTGAATTTTTCTCGACGTAATCGACGAGCAGCCCGTTAAAGGTGTCGGTCTTGACGTTGGGCAGATGGCCGATGGAGCGCGTGACCATCTCCAGCCGTTCGGCGGCGGTGAAGAGGGGTTGTTTCCCCTCGTTCAGCGCGACCGCCACGATGACGAGATCAAACAGCTTCGCGGCCCGCTGGATCAAATCCAGATGGCCGTTGGTCAACGGGTCAAAACTGCCGGGATAAATCACCGTGCGCATGGGCGAAGAGTAGCAGGCCGGCCGCCGTTGCCCACTCAAAAACGGGCGTCACGCTTTTGGTTCCTTGCGGAAGATCGCTGTCGCGCCTTCGCCGGCTTCCGCCGGGGTGGCGCCGCTCGGTTTCTACGGAACTTCGTAGCTGCGCACCGGCTCACGGAAGCCCTTGACCATGACCAGCGGCTGTTCCAGGCAGGTGGCGGCCAGGGCGGGGGGGGCGCGCAGCAGTTCGCGGTAGGTCGCGTGCTGATGATGATGCGCCCTCGACCGGACACGCCCTCGAATCGGCTGGCAAGGTTCACTTCCCGGCCGAAGACGGTGTAGTTTGGTGGCGATGACAGGGGAGTGTTGGGCGGCCTAACGCACGCGGCAGTCGCAGGTCATCCACTCGGTGCGTTGCAAGGGGGAAAAGAAGCCGAACTCCGTGACGAAAATCTGGATCAGGCAAACCATCCCGATGATGCCGCCGCAAATCAGAACCGGCCTCAGCTTGAGGGCTTTAAAGTTTACCGCGCGAGGTAAAAAAAACCCGAGCAACAAAAGGTCACTCTGGGTGGGAAAGTGGCCGGCTGGCTAATCGTCGCCCCGCGGCAAGGTCGGCGAGATGAAAGGCTCCCCCACGATCGAGGCGCCAAACACCTCCATGAAGAGCTGGTTACCGATGTGGTTTTCCCCGTCATGGAGGCCGTTGAGAATGTCGTTGATCAATTCTTTGGACGCGGGCTTGGGGGTGCCTCCGGGAGAGACGGTTTCACCGGCGTTGACCGTGATGGGCGACTGGGCGACGCCTCCAGTCACGTAAACAACAACGATGGCCGCTCCCTCAGCGACTGTGACCGTGCTATCGGCGCTCACGCTGTATTTGGCGGCTCGAATGCCGGTCACGCCGTGGGGGGTCTTGATTTCGTACTTGGAGGCCTTGGCCATTTTGTTGACCTTCCCGTGAATGGCTCCGGCCCGGAGATCCAACTGCGTGTCGCTGACGATTTCAGCTCCGCCGTCTTGAAAGGAAAGCTTGTCAAAAAGGAGGGTGGAGTTTTCCGCCACCTGCACGACGCCGTTGTTTTTTCCAAAGAACAGATCCACATGATCTCCTTTTTTGGTTTTTACCACGTCACCCGAATGGAGGACGGTGTTGACCTTGAGAGGAATGAAGGTCGCCCCGCCTTTGGAATATTCGGGGGCTCCCAAAAGTGCGCGCACCACCGCCTTGCCTTCTTGAACATTTTGCGCCTCGGCCGGGCTGAGGAAGGTCAAGGCCACCGCAGCAGCGAACAGCACTAAGAATCTGCTGGTAAAATTTTTGTTTAATTTCATATTCACTACAAGTTTTCTTTAGAGAAAATTTATCTTCCGAAACAATAAAATCTGAGGGGGGCA
>CANMZY010000272.1:0-5070 GCA_947502425.1 Verrucomicrobiales bacterium | reverse complement strand
CTCCTTCACGCCGCGCGCCGGGTTGGACGCCAGGGCGGTCTCGGCCAGAGCTGCGGGTTCCGGCCACTTCAAAAGTTTCGCAGTGAGCATCGTCTGCATGACGACGCCCGCATCGGAATCTTTCGCCAGCGCGACCACGTCGGCCAGCAGATTAGTTTCGCCCAGCTTGACCAGTGTCTCGCTCACGCGCAGGGCGGTGGAGCGCACCTGCGGATGCTCGTCCTTCAATTTCTCGCGCACCAGCGCCGACTCGAGCGCGCCGAGGCCTTCGAGCGTCCAGAGCGCGTGCTGCCGGGCCAGATATTCGGGATGGCTGCGGGCCATGGTGGCGAGCGCGGGCGCCACGGACTTGTCGCCGCCGAGCACGAGCAGCTTTTGTGCGGTGTCGCGCCACCAGCCGTTCGGATGCGCGAGGTGCGCGACGAGCTGCGCGGGCTTCTCGCTCAACATGCGCGGCTGCGGGCCGGGCTTGAAATCTTTGTGCGCCAGCCGCCAGATGCGACCGCGTCCGGCATTCTTGTCCAACTGATACTTCTCGACGACCGTGCGCAGATAGGAGCCGGGCCGGACCCAGTTTCCTTCCTGAATGATGCCACGATACATGTCCACAATGTAGAGCGTGCCGTCGGGCGCCGTGGCACCGTTGACCGGACGGAAGTTCGCATCCGTCGAGCGGAGAAACTCAGACTTCTCGTGCGGGTTGCTCAGGAAGGTGAGGCCCTCGCGCACGTCCACCTTCGTGCGCCGCACCAACCGGCCCACCGGCTCGCCGAAAAAAAAGTTGCCGCGCACCTCCGCCGGCAGCCGGTCGCCGCGAAAAATCTCCCCGCCGCATGTTGCCGTGAAATGATTCAGCGTCGCGTCCTCCGGGCGATGACGTCCGTGGCCGCCCTGCACATCTTCCAGCCCCATCGCCGGCCACACCACGGAATAGCCGGGCGCGAACTCATCCTTGGTGCTGTAGGAGCCGTACAAAATCGGGATTTGAAAATTCAACGGGCCGCGTTCGCCGCCGGCGTTGCAGACCCAGATTTTGCCGTGATCGTCCTGCGAGATGCCCCATTGGCCGCCGTTGCCGCCAGTCGCTTCCCGGATCATGTTCGTGCCCACGAGCCGCAGACGGTAGGCGTTCACCGCGCTGTACATCCAGTTGTCGAGGCCCCAGATTAATCCGCTCGGCTGATGTTCCAGATTGCCGCCCTGCCCGCCGCCTTTCATGACGAGTATCTTCGAGTCCGCCACGCCGTCGCCGTCCGTGTCGCGGTACATGTGCAAATCCTTCGTGTCTGTTTCACCGACCAGCAGTCCGTCCGCCAGCGGCAGAATCATGCGCGGCAGCACGAGCTTGTCGATGAACACGGTGTGCTGGTCGAACTTGCCGTCGCCCTTGGAGGAATAATGCATCGACACGCGACTCAACGGCGTGTGCTGGTTCTTCCCGTCGATTTCCTGCATGTAGGTCCGCATCTCGGCCACGAACAGCCGGCCGTTCCCGTCGAACGCGCACATGACCGGCTCCTTGATGTCCGGGTCGGCCAGCACCGGTTCGAGCCGGTAGCCTTCGGGCAGTTGGAACGTCTTCAACTCGTCCTCGACGCTGAGAAAAGGAGTCGGCCCCGGCGGCGGGAGCGGGGACGGCTTGTCGGCGGCGGCGGCGTTGAGAATGGTGAAGCCCGCGCCCGCAAGCACGGCGGTTAAAATTCGTTTCATAGTGTTTTTGCTTTCCGATCAAGGTGTCACCGAGGGCCGCAGCCGAATCCAGGCGACGGCGGGCACGTTCCATGCCAACGACCGCGTCGCCGCGCTGGGTGGCAAGTGTTGAGCGCGCACCTTCTCAAAATTCCGAGCGGCGTCCACGACAAAAATGTCCGCCGCCGTTCCTCCGGGCCACGGCAGCCCGTGCCGCGAGATCTGAGACGCGCCGGACGCCGCGCGCTAGGCCGGTTTTCTCTGCGCCCATTTCCGGCCCGACGTGAGCGCGGCCAGCGTTTCCTGCAACGGCCGCGCGCGCGTTGCGGGGCGCTTGGCCATCGTCAGCCACACGAGGTATTCCCGCTGGCAACTGGGCGAGAGAGCGCGGAAATTTTCGGCGGCGGCGCGATGGCACTTCCCGGCCAGCGCCTGTTTGAAAAACGCGAGCACGGGCCGCGGCGGTCTTTTCACTTTCGGTGCAGGCGGCACCATCACATCGGCGTCGAGTTCCACGGCGGCATGAAGCAACGCGCGGAGAGCGGGGAGGTTCAGGCCGTTGCGCGGGGTGGTGCGGATGGAGCGGATGTTAGTGTTGCCCTCTCCTCCGCAAAAAAAAGTTTCGCGGGATCGGGCAGTTCCGTGCCGCGAAAGAAGATCATCGCCACATGCTGTCGGCACGCGGCGAGCCCGACCACCAGCTTGCGCCCGGAGAAACAAAGATTGTTCCACTTCACCGAAACCTGCAGGTTCGGCTCCCAGGTGAGAATCCGTTCGTTGAGCTGTTCCATCAGCGGCTGCGAAAAATCCGGGCACGTCTCCAGCCATGCGCCGGGGTTTTTGGTGCGCGCGATTACAGTCCATGCGAAGCCACACTGCCGCCGATCACGTAACGAACGCCCGCAAGTTTGATCCGGCGGATAAACAGGAGGAGAAATTCAGTTTCGGGCATGGAGAATAATTCGATTGACCTCGGCGATCACTTTTTCCTCCGGCCAGTCCGGATGCTGGTGACGGACACCCGCCGCTTTCAATTTGCGGGCCGACCAGAAGATCTGTTCCACCAGCTTCAGCCGCCGCTCGCCGGACATGGCGCGCAAAATCGCGAACTGTTCGGGCGTCGCTTGTTCATCCGCAAGCATGGCGGCAAGCTGCGCTGAAAGACTTGGCCGGGCAAGCTCTTTGCCATCGCGGCTTTCGTAGCAGCCGACGTGAGCAGGCTCTGATCAATGAACCGCAGCACCACGGGCTGAAAGCGGTCAAAGCCTCCTCACGTCGGCTGCTCCGGCAACAAAACGGTTTACTCCGCCCGGTAAAATGGCTTTGTTAAGCGCATGTCCATTCCTTCAGCCGCCAGATGGTTCTGCTTGTTTGCTGTTTGCTTCACCCTCGCCCTGCCGGCGGCGGAACCGGCCGCCGCACCGGCCGGCCTCTTCGCCCGCACCAACCTCATCGCCTGGTGCATCGTCCCGTTCGACGCCAAAAAGCGCGGGCCGGAAGAGCGCGCCGCCATGCTCGAAAAACTCGGCTTCAAACATTTCGCCTACGACTATCGCGCCGAACACATCCCGACCTTCGACGCCGAAATCGAAGCCTGCCGGCGGCACGGCGTCTCGCTCGACGCGTGGTGGTTTCCCGGCGGCCTGAACACCGAAGCGCGCCTCATACTCGCCGCGCTCCAGCGCCACCAGGTCCGCGCGCAGCTCTGGGTCACGGGCGGCGGCGGCCCGGTGAAAACGCCGGAGGAACAGCGCGCCCGCGTCGAGGCCGAGGCCAGACGCCTCCAGCCCATCGCCGAGGCCGCCGCGAAAATCGGCTGCACCGTCGCGCTCTACAATCACGGCAGTTGGTTCGGCGAACCGGAGAACCAGCTCGAAATCATCCAGCACCTCGGCCGCCAAAGCATCACCAACGTCGGCCTCGTCTATAACCTCCACCACGGGCACGCACACCTGGACCGCTTTCCCGCGCTGCTGCAAAAGATGAAGCCCCACCTGCTCGCGCTGAACCTCAACGGCATGTCGCGCGGCGCGGACAAGCTCGGCAAAAAAATCCTCGTCCTCGGCCAGGGCGATCTTGATCTCACGCTGCTGAAGACCATCCGCGACAGCGGCTGGCGCGGCCCCGTCGGCATCCTGAACCACACCGACGCCGACGCCGAAGCGCGCCTGCTCGACAATCTCAACGGACTCGATTGGCTCGTGCCGCAACTGGACGGCCAGCCGGCCGGTCCGAAGCCCCGGCTAAAATCCTGACCGGCGTCATCGCCTCCCGTGGCTGTTCCGAGGGACACACCAGGCTGTGGGCGCAACCGGACAGGCGCATCGTTTGTCATCAAAATATCCCTTGCCGGATTTGCTTCGGCCCGGCTGAATGATCGCGTGCGTTCCCTCCTGCATCGAACCACAGACACCGCACCCCTTGACGCGCGGGCCGGCGGTGCCATTTCCATTCGGTCCAAAACAAGCCTATGAAAAACCCCCTCTCCACCCTCCTTTGCGCCGCCGTTATCGGAGCACTGTCCGTCACCGGCCTCCGCGCCGCCGACGCCAAACCGGACGCCGAAGGTTACATCCGCAACTGGCTCATGCTCGCGCCGATTCCGCTCGGCGGGGAGAATGTCGGCGCGGAACAAATCGACAAAGAGCAGATCGAGAAGGAAGCCGCGCTCCAGCCCAAGGCCGGCGACAAAATCAAGGTCAAGGACAAGGAACTCACCTGGAAAGCCGTGCAAAGCAAGGAAGCCGTCTTCGACTTCAATGAGACGCTCGGTTCGCCACTGGAAAACGTCGGGGGCTACATCGTGGCGTACATCGTCTGCGAAAAGGAACTGACCGATCTCGTGATGCTCGTCGGCAACAACGACCAGGGCCGGATTTATCTGAACGGCAAGGAAGTTTACAAACACGCGGACGTCGGCGCGCTCGAAAAAGACAGCGGCAAGGGGGAAAAAATCACCTTGAACAAAGGCGTCAACGTCATCGTTTTCAAAGTCCTCAACGAAAATAATAACTGGCAGGGCTGCCTGCGCTTCACCGACAAGAAGGAGAAGCCCGTGACCGACTACACCGTCAAGCTCGCGCCGTAGGTCGGGCGCTGCAATCCAGCAAACCTTTTTCGTAGGAGACGAGGTGACGAGACTCAAATTCGTTTCCGCGTTACCCTTGTCGTGGCCTGCACTGGATCCCCCGCGCGCACAGCCGGACAACCTTAAGATTAAACTCCAACGAAAGCGGCCTCGCACGGGCGTTGGAGTTCACGCTTTAGCGTGCCCGGTGGGCCAGTGGGAATCCATTTTTTCAGTTAGAGCCTCCTCGGCTCCTACGAGCCGAGGAGGCTCTTCGCCTTCGCCAGCGCCTCGTCCAGCTTGCTGGGGTTCTT
>CANMZY010000271.1:0-5085 GCA_947502425.1 Verrucomicrobiales bacterium | reverse complement strand
GGTGGACTACAACAAATCGCTCGCCGCCCTGGCCTTCGCCGACGGGACCGCGCTGGAGCGCGCCAAACTGCTGGTGAAGGTGGTCAAATAGGCGGCCGCTGTTGAGCCGGAACGATGCAGTTGAAACGCCTGGCGGATGGACGGCTCAATCGTAGGACAGGCGTCGCGCCTGTCTCCATCTTCAAGAATGTTGGCCACCGTCCAGGCGGTTTAGGATCGAAGCCAACTGTTCACCAAAACCGTATCATTTGAATTAGAGACAGGCGCGACGCCTGTCCTACAGTCAGAGAGTCAGGGCTTCATCCCCGGCTTCAAAAACGACTTGATGTCCTTGACCCGCGCCTGCGTGGCGGCCTCGGTGACTTTCACAAAATTGCCATAGGCCGAATCCGTGTCCGCGCGGATGGCGAGGCTGATGCCCGGATTCTGCTGCACCCGCTCGCGCAGCTCGCGCTCCAGCCGCTCCAGCGTGACGGGATTTTTGCCCAGATAAAAATACGGCTGGTTGGTGGTGATGGTCACGATCAAGGGCGGGTTCTCGTTTGCGCCCGGCTTCAGCTCGGTCTGCTTCGACTCGGGCAGCGTCAGCCGCAGCGCCGGCGCATCCTTGAAAGTCGTGGTCACCATCAGGAAAATCAGCAGCACGATCATGATGTCGATCAGCGAAACGATGATGACGGCCGGGGGCTGGCGGCGGCGGCGGACGGTGAAGCGCATCTACTTTGTTTTCTCCTCGTGCCGGTAGTTGCGGCGCAGAAACTCGTCGCACATCGTTTCCATCTCCACCGCGAGCGTCTCGACTTTTTTGGAGTAATAACTCCAGCCGACCAGCGCGGGAATGGCGATGAGCAGGCCCATCAGCGTGGTGGTCAGCGCCAGACTGACGCCCTTGGCCAGCACCGCGTAGTCGCCCATCCCGCCCGCCGACAGCCCGCCGAAGAGCGTGATCAATCCATAGACCGTGCCGACCAACCCCAGCAGCGGCGCGATACCGACGACGATTTCGAGCACGACCAGTCCGCGTTCCAGCGAGGCGACCTCCCGGCGCGCGCGCGTTTGGAGCACATCGACCGTTTCGGCGCGCGGCCAGTCCAGATTTTCCGCCCCGGCCAGGACGAGACGGCTGAGGGCGGAAGGGTGCTGTCCGCAAATTTCCCGCAGCGCCGGCAGGCCGGTGGGGGAGTTGCAGTTCTCCACGGCGGTCACCACCTCGGGCGGCACCACCCGGTTCCAGCGCAGCGCCAGCCCGCGCTCGATGATGAAAGTCAGGCCGACCATGGAGGTCAGCACCAGCGCCGCGATGAAAAAGATGTCTAGGAATGTAGTCATTGTAGATGGGTGTGTTGCCGGCAGGAACCGTCGCCGCCAGTTGATTTAATCGTAGTAAAAAGTGAACCGCACTTCGCGATGCGCCGCACCGACCATCCGCCGCATTTCGGCGGGCCAGCGCTGAAAGGGCGACGGATCCATGATGGCCTTCTGGCAGAGCAGGCCCAGCAGTTCGCCCACGTTGTTGTCGCTCGACTGTACGTGGGTGATGCGCCCGTCCTGCGTGAGCCGGAAATCCACCACCACCTTGCCGCGCCGGTCCATCATGAACTTATTTTTCTCGAGCAGTTGATACCAGCGGTCCTGCACGGCGTTGATGAAGGCCCGGTCGTAATCGCCAAACGGCGAAGCTTTCACATCCAGCGCCACGCGGCCCGGCCGCTCCACGCCGCCGTCCTGCTCCAGCGCCCGACCGGCGAGCATCGGGTTCTGCTGCCGGGCCATCGCCAGAGTGCGCGGACGGACGTGCTCGGGCGGCCTGGCAATTTTTTCCGGCTCCGCACCGTCCCCGGTTTTGTCCGGCTGTTTGACCTTGTCGGGCTGCTTGATTTTTTCCGGCTTGGCCAGAGCCAGATCACCAATGGTGTCCGCGGGTTTGGGCTTGGGTTTGGCTTCAACCTTTTCAACTTTCTCAACCAGCTTCGTTTCCTTGGGCGGCGAAGGTTCAAGCGGCTTGGGGCCGGGCTTCACATTGTCCGTGGTGCGGACCACGTTTTTTTGCGTGCCCTCGATTTTCGGCTTGTCCTCCGGTTTGGCCGGAACCGGCTGCGCGGCCACGGAATCATCGGTGGAATAATATTTCGTCTCTTTGGGCGGCTCCTTCGGGGCGAGCGCCGGATCGACTTCGACAAAGGTCATCGGCACCTCGTGACGCAGCGGGGCGGTCACGGGCCGGTCGGTCGGTTGCGGCTTGATCTCGAAACGGCCGGACGGCGTCGGGAGCAGTCTGGCCAGCACGCTGTCCTTGGCGGGCGCCGGCATCCACCCGAGGCTCCAGGCGGCAATGAGCAGGATGTGAAAGCCCAACGAAACCGCGCCGGCCAGCGCCAGCGTGCGGCGGACCGGGCGGAAACTGCTTTGAGATATAAATGCCACAGGCATCGTGCCGCATCATGCCGCAGCCGGCGGACGCGGGCAAATTCTTTTCCTGATCTCGTCGTGCTTCCGAGGCTCTTCCACCGGGCCGGCCACGGCGAACACATCAGGACACCCCCATCAAAGCGGCATAAATGCCTCGCTCCTTGATTTCAGGCCGCCGCGATGGGCCGCCGTAGTTCAAAGCACGCGCCGTTCTTCACGCTTTCGTCCAGCCGCAGATCGCCGCCGAGACTGCGGCTCAGACGCCGGCAGAGCGCCAGACCCAGGCTCACGCCGGGCGCGCTGTGCGCCGCCTTGCTGAATGGACGAAACAGCTTCTTCGCCTCCTGTCTCGTGATTCCCTGCCCGTGATCGCGCCCGCGGAGCATCGCGAACTTCCCGTTCGGCAGCGCCTCGAGGTGGATGATTTTTTCCGTCGCGCCCGGAGCCGCGTATTTGCAGGCGTTATCGACCAGGTTGAAAATGATCTGCTCGACGGCGGAGACATCGACGTGGAAGACGGTGCGGAGAGCGGCTTCCTCCGAATCCACGACGAAGCGCAGGCCGACCTGCTTGACCCGCTGGAGCAGGCGCGGACACACGCGATCGAGTGGTTTAAAGACCAATGGCTGAAGCCCGCTGTGACCGGGCGCGCATCCACACTCTGTCCCGGAGCGCGGCTGTGTCGTCCTCGACCAGCCGCAGCGGCTACGCATGGCTGGGCGCGTTCAGAGCATTCCACACGGTTCGACCTTCGGACCTGCTGCGGCTGGTCTCCGCGACACAGCCGCGCTCCGTCACTTTGCAAAAATGCGGTGGAGCGGCGGCAGCGGCACCCAGTGCTGGTTCACGAAACAATATTCGGCGTACTGGTCGGGAGTGTTCTTGCGATTCACCCACAGGCCGTAGATCGGCACGTCCGGCGCCAGCCACCGCTCGGCGCGCAGGGCCTGCACCTTCTGACTGGGCGGCACCGGCAACACGCGCCAGACCGCGCCGGGGTTTTCCGGCGGCTTCATCCCCTTGTCGAACGCGGCCTTGATCTCCTGTCCCATCTGATCGACCACGGCCCACGCGTTGGTGGAAATATTTTTGTCGAACAGCTTGTCCACGTCCGCCCGGCTCAGAACCATGCTAAGCGCGCCCCTCCTTTTCTCGGCGGCGGTGCCGGTCTGGAAAATTTTTTCCACGCCTCGATAATACTCGACCAGGCTCTGCTCCAGCGTCGTGAGCGCCCTTTGCTCGGGCAGTTTGCCGCCCTGCTGCTGGAGGAGCGCGGCTAGGTCGTCCCGCCCGGTCTGCATCGCGTAAACGAGCGGCGTGTTCCCGCGCGCATCCGCGAGATTCACCTCGGCCTGCGCGGCCAGCAGTCGCTCGACCACGCCGCGATGACCGCGCCCCACGGCCAGATGCAGCGCGGTCGCCCCCTCGTTTTTATCGGTCGCGCCCAGGGCCGCGCGGCTCGCGATCAGCAACTCCACGCCCGGCGTGCTGCCGAGCAGCGCGCAGATCATCAGGGCGGTGGCCCCCGTCTCATCGCGCGCGTTCACGTCCGCGCGGGCGTCGAGCAACGCCTTCATCACCCCGGTCTGGCGGGCGTGCCGCGCGGCGATGTCTCCCGCCGGGCCGTTGGTCCCGGTCGTCGCCGAGGCGAGGAGCACGTCCAATTGGCCCGCGCGCGCCGCCGTGAGCAGCGGCGTCTCGAGAGCCGAGTTGGCCGCCTCGACGTTGGCGCGGTTGGTCAGGAGCAGTTGCACCATCGGCCACGATCCTATTTGTGCGGCGAGATGCAGCGGCGTCTGTCCGACGCGGGTGCGCGTGTTGGGATTGGCGCGCCGTTCGAGCAGATACGCCGCCGCCGCCAGCCGGTCGCTGAGCACGGCGATGTGCAGGGGCGTGTAGCCTTTCTCGTCGGTGGCCTCGAGCAGTTCCGGCCAGTTCTTCACCAGCACCTTGATTCGCTCGACGTCATCCAGCTTGGCCGCCTCGTGAATCGGACGGATGACCGGCGTCATCTCCGGCGGGGCGGAGGTGCGCACCACCTGCGGCGGCGGCGGTCGCACGGGCGTGATCACGCGCGGCGCGTTGGTCGGGATCACGACGGGAATGGTGGGGACGACGGGGACGACGGGCACGGCGTTGGTGGCGGCGACGACGACGGCTTTCAACGGTTCCATCAGCGCGCCGTTTTTTTTCAGCAACGCCGCCACCTCTGGCTGCCGGTAGGCGATGGCCAGCTTCAAGGGCGTGAGTTTGCTGAAGTCCGGCGCGCTCAACTCCGCGCCGCTGGCAATGAGCAACTCCACCACCGAGAGATGCCCCTGGCGGGCGGCCTCGTGCAGGGCGGTGGTGCCCTTGTGTCGTTCGTTCAGCAGTTCGGGCCGGGCCGTGAGCAAAATCATCACCTTGTCGATGTCGCCGGCGGCGGCGGCCTCCTGGATTTCGCCAGCCCGCGCCGAAGCGCCGAGCAGGCAGCACCAGCCGCAGAGGATGACCGCAATGACCCGAAATGATTTCATGACCCCGGTTCCATCCCGCAAAAAACTTCCCGCGTCAACTCCGCGCTCGGTCTGATGGCACCCGTTCGTTGGGCGTTCGATGTTGAATGTTCGCTTCCTCCCTAATGCCGCGACTCTCCCGCCCCCGCCGCCGACACCGCCGCCTTACACGCTCTTCGAG
>CANMZY010000270.1:0-5094 GCA_947502425.1 Verrucomicrobiales bacterium | reverse complement strand
ACGGCCGTGACCCTGAGCGCCGACCAGCCGACGGCGGTGAACTACATCCAAGGCGCGGTGAAAATCCCCGCCGGCTTCGAGAACGTGAAGTCGCTCGAATTCGCGCCGGGCGCCGTGACCTTCATCTCGACCACGGGCCAGCGCGTCACCGCGCCGGTGCGCCACGAATTCCTCAAAACGGGCAAACTGTAATTCTCAACCTGACTTCTTATGAAAAAACATTTCCTCGTTCTCCTCGCCTTCGCGCTCGCGCTTTTCACCGGTTGCGACAAACCCGCCGCCACCTCCGGCTCCCCATCCACCGCCAAGGCCAAGGGCACCATCGGCGTCTCGCTGCTCACGCTCGACAACCCGTTCTTCAAAGTCATCGGCGATAACATCACCGCCGAGGGCAAGAAGCACGGCTATGAGGTGATCGTCGTCAGCGCCGACAAGGACGTGGCCAAGCAGGGCAACCAGATCAAGGATTTCATCGTCAAAAAAGTCAGCGCCATCGTGCTGAGTCCGTGTGATTCCAAGTCGATCATCCCCGTCATCCAGGAGGCGAACCGGGCGGGCATTCCCGTCTTCACCGTGGACATCCCGTGCAACGAACCCGGCGTGAAAATCGTCACGCAGATCGCGACCGACAATTTCGCCGGCGGCAAGGAGGCCGGGCAGGCGATGATTGAGGCGCTCGGCGAGGCGGGCGGCAAGATTGCCGTGCTCGCCTTCAAACAGGCGGAGTCGTGCCTTCTCCGCGTGAAAGGATTTCGCGAAGTGATCGAGGCGCATAACGCGGGCGGCAAGGCGAAGATCGACATCGTGACGGAACTGGAGAGCGGCGGCGCGAAGGACGTGGGCTACAAGGCGGCCGAGGATGCGTTGCAGGCGCATCCGGATTTGCGCGGCCTCTTCGCCATCAACGATCCCGCCGCCCTCGGCGCGCGGGCCGCGCTCGAGAAGGCGGGCAAGACCCAGGTGCAGATCATCGGCTTCGACGGCCAGCCCGAAGGCAAGCAGGCGATCAAGGATGGCAAAATTTACGCCGACCCGATTCAATTCCCGGACAAGATGGGCATGCAGATTGTCGAGGCCATCGTCCGCCACTCGAAGGGCGAGACGCTGCCGCCGCAGATGCTCATTCCCACCAGCCTCTACCGCAAGGCGGACGCGCTGAAGGATCCGGAACTCAAGTAACCCAGCGCGCACCACCTCCCATGAGCGAAGGAAATTTTCTGCACGAACTCGTCGGCTCCATGTCCCAGGGCGCGGCGGGGAATCCCACCGTGACCTACATCGAGGCCGCCTTCAAACAGCTCGGCCTCCACTGGCGCTACATCAACATGGAGGTCACGCCGGCCGACCTCGGCGCGGCGGTGCGCGGCGCGAAGGCGATGGGCTTTCGCGGCTTCAATTGCAGCCTGCCGCACAAGGTCGCCGTCATCCAGCATCTCGACGGCCTCGGCGAATCCGCGGCGGTGATGGGCGCGGTCAACTGCGTAGTGCGTCGCGGCGAAAAGCTCATCGGCGAAAACACGGACGGGAAGGGGTTTTTGAAATCGCTCGAGTCGGTCACGAGTGCGAAAGGAAAGTCCGTGGTGCTGCTGGGCGCGGGCGGCGCGGCCCGGGCCTTGGCCGTGGAAATGGGGCTGGCCGGCGCGAAGCGGATCACCGTCGTCAACCGCTCCGAACCGCGCGGCGCGGAACTCGTCGCGCTCCTGCGCGCCCAGCTGCACCTCGAAAGCGAACTGGTCCTCTGGCGCGGCGACTACGCGGTGCCCGCCAGCACGGACATCGTCGCCAACGCCACCTCCGTCGGCCTCTACGACGCGGACGCACGGCTGGCGCTGGACATGAACACCCTCCAGCCCGGCATGGTCGTGGCCGACGTGATCGGCAATCCGCCGCGCACCCATCTCATCCGCGCGGCCGAGGCGCGTGGCTGCCGCGTGCTTGATGGTTCGGGCATGTGCGTGAACCAGGGCGTCGTCAGCATCAAATACTGGACGGGCGTCGATCCCGATCCGGCGGTGATGCGGAAGGCCTTCGACGACGCGCTGGGCCTATGACCGATCCCGCGCCGCTCCTGGAGATGCGCGGGATTGTGAAATCATTTCCCGGCGTGCAGGCGTTGCGCGGCGTGGACCTCAGCCTGCGCTCCGGCGAAGTGCTCGCCCTGCTCGGCGAGAACGGCGCGGGCAAAAGCACGCTCATCAAAGTGCTCGGCGGCGCGCATCGCGCGGAGGAGGGCACGATCACGATTGACGGCCGCGCGACGCCGTTTCAATCGCCACAGGATTCCCGCCGCGCGGGCGTGGCCGTGATCTATCAGGAGTTCAACCTCGTCCCCGGCCTCACGGCGGTGGAAAATATTTTTCTTGGCCAGGAGCTGACGCGCGCGGGCTTCGTGGCGCAGCAACAGGAACGCGCCCGCACCGCCGCGCTGTTCAAACGCCTCGGCGTGGAGCTTGACCTGGACGCCCCCTGCCGCCGGCTCACCACCGCGCAGCAGCAGCTCGTCGAAATCGCCAAGGCCCTCGCCTTCGACGCGCGCATCATCGTGATGGACGAGCCGAGCGCGGCGCTCACTTCGCACGAGGTCGCGCGTTTGTTCGACATCATCCGCGACCTCCAGCGGCAGGGCATCGGCATCATCTACATCAGCCACCGGCTTGACGAAGTTTTCGCCATCGCCGACCGCGTGACGGTGCTGCGTGACGGTCGCAACGTGGGCGAACGGCCCATCCAGCAGATCACCCGCAATCAGATGATCGAGCTGATGGTGGGCCGCGAACTAAAGGACGAATTTCCCGCGCGCTGCGTGACGTTGGGCGCGCCGAGGTTGGAAGTCTCCGGCCTGCGGCGGGGCCGCGCCGTGCGCGACGTCTCGTTCACCGTGCGGCGCGGCGAAATCCTCGCGCTCACCGGGCTGGTCGGCGCGGGCCGCACCGAAACCGTCCGCCTCATCTTCGGAGCCGACCCGCGCGAGGCCGGCGAAATCCGGCTGGATGGCCGCGTGCTGGCCATTCGTTCGCCGCGCGATGCGATTGCGGCCGGGATCGGCCTGCTGACCGAGGACCGCAAGCTGCAGGGACTCGTGCTCGGCCATTCCGTCCGCGAAAACTTCGGCCTGCCCAACCTGACCTGGCTGGCCCGTGGCGGCTTCGTGCAGCTCGGTCGCGAGCGCGAGGCGTTCGGCCGCTACGTGGACCAGCTCAAAATCAAGGTGACGGACCAGGAACAGCGCGCCGGCAATCTCTCCGGCGGCAATCAGCAAAAAGTCGTCCTGGCCAAATGGCTCGCGCGGAATTGCGACGTTTTGATTTTCGACGAGCCGACGCGCGGCATCGACGTGGGCGCGAAATACGAAATTTACCTGCTGCTGAATGAACTCGCCGCCGCCGGCAAGGCCATCGTCATGATCAGCTCCGAGCTGCCCGAAGTGCTCGGCATGGCCGACCGCATCCTCGTCCTGCACGAGGGCCGCGTGACCGGCGAGTTCGCCGACGCGCGTCGGGCGACGCAGGAGCAAATCATGGAACTCGCACACGCCTGACCCGATGAAAAATTCCCGCTTCCTCGCCGACTACGGAATGGTGCTCGTGCTCCTGTTGCTCTGCGCGTTTTTCAGCGTGGTGACGATGAAGGAGCAGTGGCCGTCAGGCGAGGCCGGCGCAAGGCAGGTCGTCGAGTCCATTAACGAAAAGTACAGCAAGACCGCCCGCGTGATCGTTGTCGCGAGCACGCAATCCGGCGACCCGGAATTTGCCGATGCGTTCGAGCGCGAGTTCACCGCTGCGGGCGGCAAAGTACTTGCCGTGGTGAAAGGCGACCCGAAGGACGCGCGCGAGTCATTGGCGAAGCTCAACGCGGCCGGCGAAAAGGTGGATGCCATCGCATCCACACGCGTCGTTGCCTCGACATGGGCGGTGTTTGAGGACCTCAAGGCCGATTTTCCCGCGCTCGGCGAACCACGCATTGTGTCACCCTCTAGCTACAAGTGGCCCAATTTTCTGAAGGCCGGGAACCTTCTCAACATCGCGAACCAAATCGCCGTTATCGCCATCATCGCCATCGGCATGACGATGGTCATCATTACCGGGGGTATTGACTTGTCAGTCGGCAGCATCCTTGCGCTCTCGGCCGTGATTGCGGCCCTCATCATTCGCGAAATTGGCGGCGGGGTGAACGCCGGTGTCGGCGCGATGGTCGGCGCGTGTTTCCTGGCGGTGATCCTGTGCGGGCTCGTCGGGGGGCTTTCCGGAATCATCATCACACGATTCGCCGTGCCGCCGTTCATCGCGACGCTTGCATTCATGCTCATCGGGAAGGGGCGCGCGTTCACACTCGCGGATAATCAATCCGTGTATCAATTGCCGGAATCCTTCGTGTGGCTCGGGCGCGGCGCGGACCTCTTCGGGTTGCCCAACGCGGTCACACTCATGGTGGTGCTCTACGTCATCGCGCACATCGTGATGTCGCGAACAACGCTGGGCCGCCACATTTACGCTGTCGGTGGAAATCGCGAGGCAGCGCGGCTTTCCGGTGTTCCCGTCAATCGCGTGATCCTTTTTGCATACGTGACGTGCTCGATGCTGGCCGCCGTGGGCGGTGTGATCCAGGCGTCGCTCTTCAAGAGCGGATCCCCGACTTACGGCAATATGTACGAGCTTTACGTCATCGCCGCGGTGATCGTGGGCGGCACGAGCATCAGCGGCGGCGAGGGCAAGATGTTCGGCACGCTGATCGGCGCGTTCATCATCGCAGTCATCCAAAACGGCATGAACTTGATGGATGTCGGCTCCAACAAGCAGATGGAGGTTCTGGGCGCCGTCATCCTCGGTGCCGTGCTGCTCGACAAGCTCCGGCAGCGGGAGGCGCCCTCGCTTCGCCATGAATGACCCCGCCGCGCTCGCCGGTTCCGTGCTCGCCGCGATCAAGGCTCGCCCGGAAATTTACCTGATCGGCCTCGCCGGCATTCCCGGTAGCGGCAAGACGACGCTGGCCCACGCGATCACGGCGCAGGTTCCCGGCGCGGTGGTCGTGCCGATGGACGGCTATCACATCCCGCGCTGCCGCCTCGACGCCGAAGGCCTGCGCCGCCGGGGCGCG
>CANMZY010000269.1:0-5097 GCA_947502425.1 Verrucomicrobiales bacterium | reverse complement strand
GCACCTGGGGCGGCTGTGTGTACGACGTGGAGGCGATTCTGGAGCGGTTAGCCAAAGGCCGTCCTTGATTTTTTGCGTTGGAGCGAAACCGCACTTGCCTTCACACTGGCCGTGAATTCGCGCATGAAAATACTGCTTCTTGCACTGTCCGGCATTGGCGACACCCTGATCGCCACGCCGCTCATCCATGAATTGCGCGCGCAGTTTCCCGATGCCCAACTGGACGCTCTCGTGCTCTGGGCCGGCTCCAAGGATTTGCTCGAGGGCAATCCGCATCTCAACACCGTGCATCAGAAAAATCTGATCAAGGAAGGCGCGGTGAAGTCACTGCCGTTTTTGCTGCGGTTGCGCCGGGAAAATTACGATCTCTCGCTCAACGCCCACACTCAGGGACGCATCCACTACCGCATGGTCGCGCGGATCATCGGCGCGCGGCAGCGTCTCAGCCACGCCTACGAAAACCACGGCTGGCTGGACCGGTGGCTGATTCGCCAGTTCGTGCCGCAGGATTACACCGTCCACAGCGTTGTGAACAACAACCGCCTGCTGGAGCCGCTCGGACGCAAGCCACTGCTGCCCGCGCATGCGTTTGAAATTTTTCTCACGTCCACCGAGGAGCAATGGGCGCGTGAGTTCATCGCCAGCCAGCGGCTTGATGGAAAAAAAATTCTCGGCGTCCACGTCGGCTCCGGCGGCACAAAGAATCTCGCGCTCAAACGCTGGTCGCTCGATCACTACCTCTCGCTGCTGGAAAAACTCGGCCAGTCGCATCCCGGCGTGGCGGTGCTGTTGTTCGGCGGGCCGGAGGAGGAGCAGGCTCACGCGCAGATTCTCCAGGCCGCGCCCGGTGGAAATATTTTCGCTCCTAAAACCAAAAACCTCCGCCAGGCCGCCGCGTTGCTGAAGCATTGCCACGCTTTTCTCAGCGTCGATACCGCGCTCATGCACCTGGCCGCCGCGATGAAAGTGCCGAACCAGGTGGTTATTGAAGCGCCCACGCTCAACCCCACCAACGTCCCGTGGCACACGCCCTACCGGCTCGTCCGCAACCCGGTCCTCAACGGGCGCAACCTTGATTACTACCGCTACGACGGAAAACCAATCAAGGGCACCGACGAGGAATTGCGGCGCGTGATGGCGTCGGTTTCAGTCGAGGAGGTGCATCGCACCCTCACGGAGGCGCTGGGCAATGATTGAGTGGAAACGATTCCGTAGGACAGGCGTCGCGCCTGTCTCTAACTTACAAGAACACCCCTGCGGTGAACCGTTGGCTTGGATTCAACGCCGCACTAAACGACGACCGAGATTCTTTACAATGGTGACAGGCGCGACGCCTGTCCTACGCCCTGGTCGCGCTTTTGCTTGCCGTCGCGGGCGTGGAAACGCAGATTTCCGCCGCAGTTTATGAGCGACGGCCCCAAAATCAGTTTCATCATCCCCACGCTGAACGCGGTGGCGTTGCTGGACAACTGTCTCGCCTCCATCGCGCGCCAGACCTGGCCGCGCGACCGCTACGAAATCATCATCGCCGACGCCCGTTCGAAGGACGCCACGCGCGACATCGCCAAAAAGTACGGGGCCATCGTGCTCGACGACGACGGCGACAACATGGAGGAAGGCAAACGCCTCGCACTCGCCCACGCCACCGGCGACTACATCGTCTTTGTGGATGCCGACAACGAGTTGACCCATCCCGATTTTCTGGAACTGGCGGTCAACGCGCTCGCAAAAAATCCCCAGTCGCTCGGTGTGGAGAGTTATTATCTGCCGTCGGCGAAAATGAGTTCTTTCTGCGCCTACGTCACGCATCGGCTGCACATCAGCGATCCGGTCGCGTGGCTGATGAGTGTGAATCCAAAACTCATCGCGCGCGACGGCGAGATCGAGCGCTGGACGATTCCCGGCGAATCGCTGGCGTATCCGCTCGGCGCAAACGGCTTCGTCTTCCGCAAGGCCGACCTCGACGCGGTTCGCCAGCAGCAGCAACTTTTCCAGGACACCCACGTCGCGCTGCATCTCATGCAGATGGGCAAGCGCGAATGGCTGCGGATTCGCGGGCGCGGCGTGCATCACTACTACATTCAGTCGCTCGGCGCGTTTCTGAAAAAGCGCCGCCGCGCGATGGTGCATTTCTTCAACGTCCGCGAAAAATCCAGCGTCTCGTGGGCCGCGCAAAAACCCGCCGTGCCCGCGTGGCTGGCCGCGCTGTATTGCGTGACGCTGATTGGTCCGCTGTTCCACACGCTGCTCGGAATCGCGCGCGACCGCGACTGGCGCTGGGTCTGGCACACGCCCGCGAGCGTGGCGTCGTTGCTCGGCATCTTGTGGGGTTGGCAGACGCAGCGCGCCAACCGGCACAATGCGAAACTCATCGCCGATCTTCAGCCGAAGCAGACGTTGAAAAGCGGGCTCACCGCCCCCACGTCGAATCAGAAACGCCGTGTCGTCTGTCTCGTGAACGGGATTTATTCCAGCCACATTGGAGGCGGAGACATTTACTTTTCCTACATCGCCCGCGCCGCGCTGGAGGCGGGCTACGAGCTGCATTTTTTCGGCGGTCACGCGTTCAAGGAATATATGGAGCGCCAGAAACTGCCGATGAATCTGACGCTAACAGACAGCGGCAAGGGGGATCTCGGCGACGTGGCGAGTCTGCCGGGGCAGTTGCGCCTGCTCTTTGATTTTTCGCGCCGGCTCTTCGGTGCCTTGCGCCGGCTCCGCGAAATCCGCCCGGACGATTGCGTGTACGCGATGTCCGACTACTGGTTCGACTCGATTCCACTGCTGCTTTGCCGCGCGCGGGCGAAGATCATGTATCTCGGCATGATGGCCCCGACCTTCCGCGAGGTGCTGACGAAAGGGCGGCCGGACGTGGCGTCGTCGCGGCTGGCGTCGATATATTATTGGACGAGCCAGCAGTTTTCCGTGCGCGCGTTTTGTTGCTGCGCGCGGAAAAAATTTACCTACGGCCATCCCGAGATGCGCGCCTACCTGCGCCGTTTCGGCTACGCGGAAGCCGAACTCGCGCTCGTCTCAAACGGCATGGACATATCCGCCGCCGACCGGACGCCGGAGCAGAAGAAGGAATACGACCTCGTCTGGGCGGGCCGCGTGCATCCGCAAAAGGGCATCGACGATCTGCTGGCCACGCTCGTCTATCTGGCGGGGCGGCTGGAAAATTTTCGCGCGGTGATGATCGGCAAGAGCAAGGAAACCCTCGAACCGCGTGTGCGCGAACTGGGCCTGGCGGAAAAAGTCACGTTTGCCGGGCTGGTTTCCGAGGAGGAGAAATTTCGATTGCTGAAGGCCAGCCGGGTTTTCGCGATGCCGAGCCGTTACGAGAGCTGGGGCATCGTGATCGGCGAGGCGCTGGCCTCCGGCACGGCGGTGGTGGCGTATGAACTGCAATGCTACCGGCTGGTCTTTGGAGAATTCGTCCGCTACGTGCCGCCGTTTGACCGCGAGGAATTCATGCGGGCGATGGAGCGGGAAATTTTGGAGCAGCGCGCGGGGAGAAATTATTTTGCGTCGCTGGATTTGCCGGGGCTGAAACGCTCGTTGAGCTGGGCGTCTTCGCAGGAAAGTTTCCGCGAGGTGCTGGCGGAGATGACGGGGCCGGTCTAGGCGCGGCGCGTGAAGAGGAAATCTCCGGCTCCAAGTTTTTTTCGGGTCCAGCCGGCGCCGAGCGCGCGGGTGATGTTGGCCAGATGCTCCGCCGTCTGCGCCTCGATGATGAGGAAACGGGTGTTGGCTAGGGCCGTTTTTCCGCCGGCGATCACGTCGCACTCGAAACCTTCCACGTCGATTTTCATCACGTCGATCTTCCGGCTGCCGAAGATGGTGTCGAGCGTGGTGGTCTCCACCCGAAAGGTGTTGGCGGCCGGTTGCGTGGAGGTGGAGAGGCGCGAGGTGCCGTCGTAGCCGTGGGCGGTTTCGAAAAACGCCTCGCCGCACTTTTCGGAAACAGCCTTGGCGTGGCAGGTCAGGTTCATGCCGGTGCGTTCCTTGAGCGACTGGATGCGGCGCAGCATTTCCGGGAGCGGCTCGAAGGCGATGATTTCCGAGCGCGGATTCAGGCTGTGCGCGTAGAGGGAAAAGACGCCGGCGTTCGCGCCGACATCGGCGACGAGCGGCTTGTCCGTGCCGGCCAGCGCCCGCGCCCAGTCCGCCGCGTGCAACTCGCGCTCGACGAACATGGACCAGTAGGCGATGAGCATGTCCGGCGTGTCCATGAGGAAGCCTTCCGGCGTGAGCAGCGGCTGCTCGAAGCGGCGGGTGAGGAAATAGCGGAGCCGGCGGAGGAAGAGCGTGAGCGCGAAGCCCGGCCTGGAAAAAAACAGGCGCGTGATGCCGCAGAGACTGGCACCGCCGTGGCGGGCCGCGAATTTCCATTTGTCCATATCTGAGGGCGCGAGGCTAGCGCGGCGCGGCGGGCACTTCAATGAGAATGCCGCCGGAGACCGGCGCGCCGGCGTGCAGTGCATCTCAGTTTCTTGCGGACTGGTTGGGCGGTCGTGGCCGTTCTCTCTCACCCATGAACCGCGTAGCGGCCGCTGTGAAGCGACGGCTTAATGTCGAGGCGGGTGGGCAGCGAAAGGATCAGCCGCGCCTTCACAGGCCCGGCTACGAGGTTCAGGGTGAGGGTGAAAAGCTGCGGAGTCCGGTGGACCACGAACGCGTCGCCGACTAAACCGCCTTGCAATTAACCGCGATGCGCCCCGGAACGGGCTGTCACGGAAATGTTGCTTGTGCGGCTGGTCGCGCGGTCTAATCTCGGCGGAGATTAAGCAGATGAATGTTTCCCAACTCGAATCAATCCTTGATGGCCGGCCGGCGAGGCAGTTTCGTTTCGTGGCCCGTTCCAGCCACGGCGGCGCTCACGGAGGCCAGGCTCGCGCATGACGACCACGAGCGTCGGACGAAACCAGAAGATCGAGCTGCCGCTCGACCTGGGCGAATGGGTGACGCCGGAGGTGTTGGTGCGCTGGGTGGAGGAGTTGGTCGGGTCGCTGGACTGGAAAAATCCGGAACTGCTGGACTTGCTGCGGCGGAACCCAGCCTTCCGCCCGCGTCCGCTGCTTTCGCTGCTCCTGCACG
>CANMZY010000268.1:0-5108 GCA_947502425.1 Verrucomicrobiales bacterium | reverse complement strand
AGGCTGTCCATCAAGTCGAGCATTCCGCCGATGCCGGGGAAAAACTTTCCCGAATCCTTCACGCCCGCCTCACGTTTGAAGGCCGATTCGATCAAATCACCGACTACCGCCGCCACGCTCAGGATCACGCCGAGAATGATCGCGTGCATAAAATTCATTCCGTAGAGATGGTGTCCGGCAAAATGCGTGAAGACCACGCTGACCAGCGTGGAGACGACCACCGCGCCGCCGAAGCCCTCCCACGTCTTGCCCGGACTGATGCGCGGAATCATCTTGTGCCGCCCGATCAACGAGCCGACCACGTAGGCGCCGAGATCACTGAACTTGGTCACGAGGATAAAATAGAGAATATACCAGTTGCCCTCGACATCCGTCTCACGCACATCCGGGAAAAAATTGATCTTCTGCATGAAGTTGAGCAGCCACGGCACATACATCAGCCCAAAGAGCGTCGTGGAAATGGCGAGGATGCCCTGCTGGTTGAGCTTGGACATGAACTGCCGCAGACACAGGCCCAGCACGAAGATGATGAGGATGCCGCTTTCGAAATCGTTCGCCTTGGCCGGAAAGACCTGCCGCACCATGCCGCCGTGCAGAAAGATAAACGTGCTCGTCATCAGCAGCAGCCCGCCGATCATTCCCCAAGTTTTGAAGCAGACCAGGTCCCGCTTCCGCACCAGATCGTAAAACTCATTCAGCCCCAGCGCCGCAATCGCCAGCATGATACCCAGAAACACATAATCCGCCACCGTCCGCTGCGTGAAGAACAGCCCCGCCAGCACCACCGACCAGAGCAGCACCGAACTGAACAGGCGGCGCAGAAATATTTTCCCCTTGGAAAGCGGCGGCGCGGCGGGCGCGGGCGCCGGGGTCGGTTGCGGTTCAGACATGGCGCATTAACGAAAAAATCACGGCAAAAGGCAAAAGGAAATCCAGTCCTCGACACTCACACCGCAGCCGGCGGCGTTTTATTGGAGTTCAAGCTTCAGCTTGTTCCCGGACGGATCGAAGCCTCAACCGCGCCACCGACATGCTAAAGCGTGAACTCCAACGCCCCGCTCACACCGCGCCGAAACGCCGGTGCCGCCGGGTGTATTCCTCCAGCGCCTCGAAGAATTGCACCTTGCGAAAATCCGGCCAGAGCGTAGGCGTGACCACGAACTCCGCGTAGGAAATCTGCCAGAGCAGGAAATTGCTGATGCGCGTCTCGCCGCTGGTGCGGATGAGCAGGTCGGGATCAGGATAATGCCGCGTGTAAAGATGCTGCGCGATGGTCTGCTCGGTGATCTCCGCCGGTTCCAGCTTCCCGGACTTCGCCTTCGCCGCGATGTCCCGCACCGCCTCCACGATCTCGGTGCGCCCGCCGTAGCTCAGGGCGAGAATAAGCGTCAGTCCGTTGTTCTTGGCGAGCGCGGCCTGCGTCTTCTTCAACTGTTCCTGCACGAACTCCGGCAGCCGGTAAATCTGCCCGATCACTTCGAGTCGGACGTTGTTGCGGTTCAGTTCGCCGATTTCCCCCTTCAGAAACCGCGCGAGATATTTCATCAACGTGTCCACCTCGTCCTTGGGGCGGTTCCAGTTTTCCACGGAGAAGGCGTAAAGCGTCAGGAATTTCACGCCCACCTCGCCCGCCGCGCGCACGATGGCGCGGACGGATTCGACGCCGTTGCGATGCCCCTCCACCCGCGGCAGGTGCCGCTGCTTGGCCCAGCGCCCGTTCCCGTCCATGACCACGGCGACGTGCGTCGGCACGTTGGCCTGGGCGGCAGGGGAAAGTTGCGGCGTGGCGCTCATCTGCTCATAGAGCTGCAGCGAGCCGGTTCCGTTCAATCTTACGTGAACGATGCACGCGATTGCTCACAGAAAAATCGTCTGGTCGCGCGCGGGGCCGATGGAGGCAATGGCCAGTTCCGCGTCCGTCAATTCGGCGATCGCCTTGAGATAGCTGCGCGCCTTCAACGGCAGCTTCCTCCACTCACGCACCTTGTCCGTCGGCGTTCTCCAGCCAGGGAACTCCGCATAGACCGGCTCGCATTGTGCCAGCGTCTCGATGTCGTTGGGAATATAATCGTAGCGCGTCCGGCCGATCTTGTAGCCGATGCAGACGCGGATCACGTCGAGCGAATCGAGTCCGTCGAGGTTGGTCACGGCCAGTTCGTCGATGCCGTTCACCATCGAGGCATGGCGCGTGGCCACGGCGTCGAACCAGCCGCAGCGCCGCGCGCGGCCGGTCGTCGCGCCGAACTCGCGGCCCATCGCGTGCAGCATGTCGGCAATCTCGGCGTTCTCCGTGGGCAACGGTCCCTCGCCCACGCGGGTGGTGTAGGCCTTCATCACGCCGACGACGCGGTCCATGCGGTGCGGCGGCACGCCCGAACCGGTGCAGGCGCCGCCCGCCGTGGTGTTCGACGAAGTGACGAAC
Organism: Verrucomicrobiales bacterium; assembly: GCA_947502425.1. Lineage (GTDB taxonomy): Bacteria > Verrucomicrobiota > Verrucomicrobiia > Limisphaerales > SIBH01 > SIBH01. The sequence goes on along the minus strand of CANMZY010000268.1, from coordinate 2,686 downwards.
GGATACGTCCCGTGGTCGATGTCGAGAAAAGTTCCCTGCGCGCCTTCAAACAAAATGCCCCGGTCCTCGCGCACCGCGTGATGGAGATAGACGACCGTGTTCGTGACGTATGGGCGGAGGAAATCTCCCGCCGCGCGATATTCCGTAAGAACTTTCGCGAACGACAGCGGCTTCGCGCCGAGGGCCTTCAGCACCGCGTTGTTTTCCGTGATGCGCTCCTTGAGCTTCGCCTCGAACCGCTCCGGGTGAATCAGGTCAATGATCCGCAATCCGACGCGGGCGGCCTTGTCTCCGTAGGTCGGGCCGATGCCGCGCTTGGTGGTGCCGATCTTGTTTTTGCCCTTGGCCATTTCGCGCGCGCCGTCCAACTCGCGGTGATAAGGCATGACGACGTGGGCGGTTTCCGAGAGGAGCAGATTCTTGGGCGAGACCGCGACGCCGAGCTTGAGCACGCCCTTGATTTCATCGACGAGGCCGACGGGATCGACCACGACGCCGTTGCCGATCACGCAGATTTTCTTTTTGCGGAGAATGCCGGAGGGAATGAGGTGGAGGACATACTTCTTCGGGCCAATGAAGACGGTGTGCCCGGCGTTGTTGCCGCCCTGCGTGCGGACGACAATGTCCGCCTGCTCGGTGAGCACATCGATGATCTTGCCCTTGCCCTCGTCGCCCCACTGGGCGCCGACCAGAATTGTGTTGGCCATAGTGTTGTTCGTCCGGCGCCGGCAATAAAAAATCCCCGAAATGTAAATTCGGGGGCGGCACGCTGTTATTTACGGGCAGAAATTAAGGAGCGGCGGCGGGGGTGTCAATCTTGGACATTGGCGGCACGACCGTGCCGAACCGCCGCGTCTGAAACATCACGTTGCCGGCGCTGATCGCACAGGCTGGCGTGATCGGGCAGCCGGCCTGGCGCAGCGCGCGCGCCGTCCAGACGTTGCAGATCTTCGGGAAATAATAACTCCCCGTCGCCCGGTAAAATTTGCTTTCCCCATACAAGCCGGGCCCGAGCAGCAATGTCTTGCCGGCGGCATCGTGCGCGAAGCTCTCCTGCACGAAGGCGCACAGCTTCACCAGCCCCGGCTTCGACAGCTCCACCCGCACCACCGTGCAGTCTGGAAAATACTCGCCCGGCGGCCCGCGAAATCCCACCACGTGCAGCACGCTTTTGTTCCGCCAGAAAAACGCCTTCGCCCCATCGACCACCCCGGGCTCCTTGGCGCGATAAAACCCGTCCTCGCCCCAGCCAAACTCCAGATACTCCCCCGTGGCGAAAGCACCCGCCTCCGGCAGCAGGCCCGCCGGCAGTTCCGCGCGCGGCAGCACCAGCCCGGTGTGCCACCCGTGGTTCACGACATAGACCGCGTGCTTCGGCGCGCCGGCGACGGGCGGGAACAACCCTGGCACCGGCCCGACGCAGCCCGCGCCCATCCACGCCAGCAGCAGCGCGGCGAATAAATTTTTGACAAGCACGCGCGGAGATTTCCACAAACTCCCCGGCCCGGCCACGCCAAACTCACCCGCCAAACTCACTCGCGCCCCTTTTCCCTTTCGCCTTTCCCCGTTTGCCTGCTTAATCCGCCCATGCACTGGCCTGCAGATTATCACATGCACACGCCGCTCTGCCGTCACGCCGTCGGCGAGCCGGTCAAGTATGCCGCGCAGGCCGTGAAACTGGGCCTAACGGAAATCGGCTTCACCGACCACTCCCCGATGCGCCGCGACGACTTTGACAACTGGCGCATGCGCTCCGACCAGCTTGACGAATACGTCGCCAAAGTCCGCCGCGCGCAAAAAGAATTCCCCGCCCTCACCATCAAGCTCGGTCTCGAGGTTGATTACCTCCCCGGCCACGAGCCGTGGATCCGCGAACTCGCCGCGCGCCACCCGTGGGACTATTTCATCGGCTCCGTCCATTACATCTCCGACTCCTGGGACGTGGACAACCCCGAAAAGCTTTCCCACTGGAAGGACCGCGACCCCTTCGAGGTCTGGTCCGTCTATTTTGAGCGCCTCGCCATGGCGGCAAGCTCCCGCCTCTTCGAGATCATCGGCCACGCCGACCTGCCGAAGAAGTTCGGCTTCATCCCGCAGCGCGACTGCACGTCCATGTTTCAGCAGTTTCTCGACGCGGCGAAGGCCTCCGACGTCGCCCTCGAACTGAACACCGCCGGACTGCGCAAGGACTGCAAGGAAATCTACCCCTCCCCGGCCATTCTCCAACTCGCGCACCGCACGGGCGTGCCCATCACGTTCGGTTCCGACGCCCACGCGCCCGGCGAAGTGGGGATGGACCTCCTGCGCGCCATCGAACTCGCCCGGCGCACCGGCTACTCGCAAACCTGCCGCTTCACCCAGCGCCAACGCCGCCTCGTTACCCTCTGACCTCACCACCCGGCTTTCACCCCCTGGCTTTTGCCTTGACCCAAAACACGCCCGCCGCATCCTTGCCCACCAAACTACCACCACTATGAACCGCCACCACCTCCTCCTCCTCGCCACCCTCGCCCTCACCGGCTGTGCAGACCTGAAAACCTCCGCCCCCAAGCCCGCCGCCGCGACCGCCGCCGCCGTCCTCCGCCCCCTCGAGACCGTCGGCACCATCGACCGCCTCGACCCGGCGCTCGATGCCCTCATCCCGCCGGGTGCCAAGCTCGAAAAGCTCGCCGAAGGCTTCATCTGG
>CANMZY010000267.1:0-5132 GCA_947502425.1 Verrucomicrobiales bacterium | reverse complement strand
CCTGTCCTGCAAATAACAATGCCATTTTGCTCATAATGAATGGCCGTGACTAGCATACTTGCAGCGACGGGGGAAAGCGCAGAGTTGCCGCGTTGCCCCGTTTGGAGTTCCGTCCCGCTCGTTTGCGGGACGGTTCGGGGCATGCCGCACACTGGGCCGCGTATAAGCGGAACTCCAAACGAGGGACGACGCGCACTCCGCCGTCGCTCACTTCTTGAACGGCGACGCCGGCACGCGTTTCACCAGCGCCCGCGCCTGCGCGTAGGTCGTCACCTCGTCCTGCAGCTCGATCAGCACCCACTTCTCTGGGAAGGAATAATTTTCGCCCGGCTTCAATTTGATCTCCGGACTGAGCGGCTCCAGCTCCGCGACCTTGCTATCGCAATAAAACTCCACCGAGTTGCCGCCGTCGGTGTAGTCGCCCTTGGGGAAGTACGGAAAATATTTTACAAACAGCAGCTTCCCCCGCGCGTAGGCGATCCAGCCCGCGTCGCTGTCCGCGCCCACCTTCAACGCCGGTCCGCCAGCTTGCGCGACGAGCACCCCGTCCAACACCTTCACCCGCGCGTCGGATGGGTCTTTGCCGTTGTAGGAATATTTTTTATCAACCGTGCGGCGGATCGACCAGCCGGACGGAAAACGGCTGCTGCGGTTCAGCGGAAAAAACGCGAACCCGCCGCCTTTGCAAAGCGTGCGGTCCCACAGACAAAACGCCGTTTCCCGGTCGATCACGTTCCGCATCCGCTGCACGAGGCCCAGTTCGCCGGTGTCCGGGTCCATGACGATTTCCTTTTCCATCTGGATGCCGACCGTCAGATCGTGCTCACTCAACAGGCCGACAGTGTTTTCGCGGGGCGTGCGCCAGCGATGCGGCCACATCCACAGCTTGGGATGGTCCGGCAGGCCGCGAATCTCGGGCCCAAGGTCACACTGGTAGCCGGCCACCCAGAAGCCTTCCGGCGTGTTGACCATGGTCTTGCCGAAACTCGCCGGATTTTCAAAAAGGATGTTCTCCCCGTTCAGCGAATACTGCGCGATGCGCCCGCCCGTCGCCGGCACGATCACCGCCTTGCAATCGCCGCCGCTGAGAAACATCGACTCCTCCCAGCCGGTGTAAGTGTCCACGCGCACGCCCTTGGCCACCGGCGCATCCGCCGCCGCCAGCGCGCCGGTGAAAGCCATCAGCAGGCCGCCCAAGATCGAAAAAGTATTTTGCATAAACACTGAAAGATTTCACCAGTCTGTTGGAAAGCCGCGCGGCAAATCAACCTGCAAACGTGACGGGTGCTTCTGGCCACAGTTTTGGTTTGGAGTTCCGCCTTTAGGCGGTCAGCGGGGTGGGCTGCGTCTGACCGCCTAAAGGCGGAACTCCGAACCTCAAGCCAGCGTCCGTTAAGGACAGTGGCAAGATGCACCCCGATGCCGGCCGCGTGACATTCAAACGTGACTTTCCCCGCGGGCCGCCGCAGATTCGACGTGATTTGAACGCATGAAAAAATCCACGCCAGTCTCCCGTTCCGGCCGGTTCGCCAGCGGTCCCGCCGCCGATGTCGCCCAATTTTCCGAGTCCATTTCCTTCGACTGGCGGCTCTGGGAACACGATCTCATCGGCTCCATCGCGCACGCCACCATGCTCGCCAAGATCGGCGTGCTCACCCCGGCGGAACTGAAGGCCATCCGCGCCGGCCTCGAACAAATCGGCCAGGAAATCGCCGCCGGAAAATTCCGGTGGAAGCCGGAACTCGAGGACGTCCACATGAACCTCGAGGCGGAACTGACGAAGCGCGTTCCCGCCGGCGCGAAGCTCCACACCGGCCGCTCGCGCAACGACCAGGTCGCGCTCGACGTCCGCCTCTGGCTGCGCGACGAGATCGCCCTGCTCGCCGAAGAAATTCGCGCGCTGCAAAAAACGCTCGTCACCCTCGGTGCGAAAAATTCTGCCGTCATCATCCCCGGCTACACGCATCTCCAGCGCGCCCAGCCGGTTTATTTCGCGCACCATCTCCTCGCCTACGTCGAGATGCTGGAACGCGACCACGCCCGGCTCGCGGATTGTTTTGCGCGCGTGAACGTCTGCCCGCTCGGCAGCGGCGCGCTGGCCGGCAGCTCGCTCCCACTCGACCGTGAGTCCGTCGCGAAACAGCTTGGCTTCGTGGACACGAAAGGCCGCCCGCAGCTCACGCAAAATTCCATGGACGGCGTGAGCGACCGCGATTTCATGATCGAATTTTGCGCCGACGCCGCGCTGCTGGCCGTGCATTTGAGCCGGCTCGCCGAGGACGTGATTCTCTGGGTCAGCACCGAGTTTAATTTCATCAAGATCGCCGACGCTTACACCACCGGCTCGTCGCTCATGCCGCAGAAAAAAAATCCCGACGTGGCCGAGCTGACGCGCGGCAAATCCGCGCGCGTCATCGGCAACCTCGTCTCGCTGCTCACGCTCTTGAAGGGCCTGCCGATGACCTACAACCGCGACTTGCAGGAGGACAAGGAACGCCTCTTCGACACCGCCGACACGGTGCGTGCGTGCGTCCGCCTCATGGCCGCGATGCTCGCGAACACCGCCGTCAACGCCGCCGCCTGCGCCGCCGCCGCGCGCGATCCGCTGCTGCTCGCGACCGATCTCGCGGATTATCTGGTGAAGAAAGGAATGCCGTTCCGCCAGGCCCATCACGTCGTTGGGGCGGTCGTCGCGCTGGCGGAAAAATCCGGCACGCCGCTCGACCGGCTCACGCTCGCGGATTTTCAAGGCGTGGACCAAACCTTCACGCGCGACGTGACGGAAGTTTTGCATTTGGAAAAAGCGATGGCCCGCCGCGCCCTCACCGGCGCGCCCGGCACGAAGGAAGTGGCGAAGCAACTGGCGCGCTGGCAGAAGCTGCTCGGCTGAACGCGCGCACTTGAAATTTCGACAAGGAAGTCTCCTGCTAAAGCCATGAGCAATGTTCAACTGATCGAAGCGGAACTGGAAAAACTGACGCCGGAAGAAATCCGCCAGGTGCGCGACTGGCTGGATGATCTCCTGGAAGATGAGTTGGAGTTCACCGAGGAATTTGCCGCCCAGGTGGAGCAGTCCGAACGCGACCGCGCCGCCGGCCAGCCGGCCCAGCCCCGGTAGCCCGGAGCCGGTCAGTGAGCGCGGCGCGGCAAGTTTACTACCGGTCATTCGATGCCGCCTTCTTCAAACTTCCACCCACCCTGCAAGCACGCATCGAAGCGAAAATCGACCGGATGGGAATTCTCCTCGACTATTTTCCGCACCACCAATTGAAAGGTTCCACTCGTTATCGTTCGCGGGTCGCCGATTGCCGGGTTATTTACTCATTTGACCTGCGGGAAAATGCGATTCACCTCCTAGCCGTTGGGCACCGCCGGGAAGTTTACAAAAAATAGAATTCTCTGGACCGAGATTTCGCACGCGGCCCGAATCATTGCTGACAGCCGGCCCGCCGGCGTGTTTCACTCGCGGGAATCCGATGTCACATGCGCCCGATGAACTGCTGACCCGCCTGCTCCGCGACGTTTCGCGCTCGTTTTATCTCACCATGCGCGTGCTGCCCGCGCCGGTGCGCCCACAGATCGGCCTCGCCTATCTGCTGGCCCGCGCCACCGACACCATCGCCGACACCAAGATCGTCCCCGTCGCGCAACGGCTCCAGGCCCTGCGCGAACTGCGCGAACGCATCCTCGGCCAGACGCGTGCGCCGCTGAATTTTTCCGCGTTGGCCCGGTCGCAGGGGAAGCAGATGCTCGGCCATTGCGACGACTTCGTGCGCGAGATCGAGCTTTCCAAAATTACCGACCCCGCCCATCCCGAAAATGTTTCCGCCGCCGAGCGCGGCCTACTCGAACGCATCGAAGACGTGCTCGGCCTCTGCGCGGGCTTCGCGCCGGACGACCAGCGCCGCATCCGCGACGTGCTCGACACCATCACCGGCGGCCAGGCGCTCGACCTGCAACGCTTCGGCGCGACGCGTGCCGGCCAGATCGTCGCCCTGCAAACCGAGCTGGAGTTGGATGATTACACCCGCCGCGTGGCCGGCTGCGTCGGCGAGTTCTGGACGAAAATGTGCCGCGCGCATCTGTTTCCGGGCGCGCCGCTGGACGATGCCTTTCTGCTCGCGAACGGCGTGCGTTTCGGCCAAGGACTGCAGTACGTGAACATTCTCCGCGATCTGCCCAAGGACCTGCGCCAGGGCCGCTGCTATCTGCCCACCGAAAAACTCGCCGCCGCCGGACTGACGCCCGCCGATCTGCTCCAGCCCGCGAACGAGCCGCGCCTCCGGCCGCTCTACGATCATTACCTCGATCTCACCACGGAACATCTCGCCGCCGGCTGGGCCTACACCAACGCCCTACCGCGCGCCCAGGTCCGCGTCCGCCTCGCCTGCGCCTGGCCCATCCTGATCGGCGTCCAGACGCTGGCCCAGTTGCGCCACTCCAACCCGCTTGATGCCACGCAACGCATCAAGGTCAGCCGCGCCGACGTCCGCCAGATCATGCTCCAGTCGCTGCTCCGCTACCCGTTCCGCACCGCGTGGAACGGGCTGTGGCAACTGGCCAGGCGCAGTTGAGCCGGCCACCTTGCGGCCACGTTAAACCATTTGCCTACCCGGCGCGTTCTGTAGTAATCAAATGCCATGCAATTTTCAAAACCGTGTCTTTGGTTGTGCGTGGCTTGTTTGACCTTCGGTCGGCTCTCCGCCCAGACCCTCACCCCGGAGGAACAGAACAAGGCCGTCGAAGTCCTCCGCAAAGCCATTGCCGACACCGCCGCCCAAGATCCAAAATCCGTGAAAAAAGCCCGCCAGGAAGCCGAAACCAAGGCTAAGGCCGAAGTGAAAACCAAAGCCGACGCTGAAGCCAAAAAGCTCGCCGAAGACAAAAAAGCCGCTGCCACCAAGGTCAAGGCGGACGCCGAAGCCAAGTTGAAGACGGAGCGCGACGCTAAAGACAAGGCCGCCGCCGAAGCCAAAAAACTCGCGGACGAAAACAAAGCCGCCGAAACCAAAGCCAAGACAGACGCGAAAGACAAGGCCGAGGGCGATGCCAAGAAACTCGCGGACGAAAAGAAACTGGCTGAAGCCAAAGCCGACGCTGAAGCCAAAAAGCTCGCCGAAGACAAAAAAGCC
>CANMZY010000266.1:0-5144 GCA_947502425.1 Verrucomicrobiales bacterium | reverse complement strand
TTTGACGACGGGCAACGAAGCTGGCAGCGCCACGGTGGTCATCCAGCGGCCGGCGTAGGCCAAGGGCGGGATGGGGCCGGCCAATGGGAACCGGCGCTGGACAAGCCCGCCGCCATGAGCCGTCACCGTGACCATTTCGTCGGGCCGACCCGCCCCGGGTTCTGGTCGTTGAACACGTTCAACGATTATCCGTAGTTGAATCATAGTTAGGCCGCTGCACGCGCATGACATTCAAACGCACATTGTCCCTCGCCACTGTGTTCGTCCTTCTGCCAGTCCTTTACCTCTTCGGCGTGGAGCCAGTCTGGGCGCTCGGCAATCACGGACATATTCCCGCTTCTGTTCGTCAGGCGTATTTATCACCGCTACCAGTCTTCACCCAAGTTCCATCCTTGGCGGCGCTCACCAATCGCTGGATAGTTTACTGCGTGGACAGAGCAGATGCAGCACGGAGGCATTCATGATCACAGCACAGTCAACGCGGGCTTACCCCCAAAGGATGGGAAGGACCGGAGCGCGCGGGGGATGTGGGGTTGGTTGAGGGTGTCAGCGCGTCTGCCTGTGCGGACCACGCGGACAGGCGGAGCATCCTTTCCATGCGTTGTTCAACCCGTCCGTCGAGTTTGCTGAAGCCGTCCGTCCGCCCTTGCCTTTTGCTTTTCCCTCTCTCGCCCCGGTGCGCCGGTTCTGGCACGCCCGCCCGAGACCGCTACGGATCACAGACCCGCGTTCCGTCCGCGCCTACGGCTTCGGGTCGGCGAGGGCGCTGGTGACGGCCGGGCGGATGGCGAGGCCGCGCAAGGGTTTCGAGACCACCTTCCCGGCCGGGTCAAGGAGGATGACACCGGGCGCATCCGCCCCGAAGGCGGCGGGGATTTTACTGTCGGACCAGGGGCCGAGATAGGTTTGCGGCCAGGCGGCTTCGTGGTGGGCGAGCCAGGCGGCGGCGGTGCGCGGGTCCTGGTCGAGGTTCACGCTCAGGATGGCGAGTCGGTTGGTGTCCGAGCCGGCGAGCGCCGCCAAGATGTCCGCGTCCCCGGTGCGGGCTTCCGTCCAGGTGGTCCAGAAATCGAGGAGGAGGAACTTGCCGCGAAAGTCTTCGGGCTTCACGACGCGGCCCTCGAAGGTTTTCGCCTGGAAGGTGGGCGCGGCCGGGGCGGGGCGCGCGGCGGGTTTCGTCTCCAGCTTGAGGACGCCCAGGTCCAGCAGCCCGCCGACGACGTTTTCCCGCACGACCACCCGGCGGCTGATCTGGCCGAGAAGCGAGTTGGTGTATTTGCCGGGGAGCGGCAGGGTCGGCGCGATGGTGATCTGATAGGTCCCGGGCGGAATGCTCTCGGCCTGGAAGACGCCGTTGGTGTCGAAGACGAGGGCGTAGGAGCGCTGGGCGCGGGCGGCGGCGCGGCCCTTCTCGGAGGACCAGAAGGCGCGCTGGCGCGTGCCGTAGTCCAACGTCATTTTCTGGCGCTCAAGCGCGCTCTTCGCGCGGGAAAAGTCCGGCGGCGGCGGCTCCTCCGCGCCGGGGTTGACGAGCACGAGCCGGTGCGGGTCGCGCAACCAGTCGATCTGGACAGGATCAAGGCCGTCCGTCTGCACGAGGCCGATGAGGCTGGCGCCCGGCCCGCCGAGTGCGACTTCGTTGGTCACGCCGGGCTTGACCAGCACCGGGACGCCGTGAGTGAGCGAGGGCGGCCCCTGGGTAATTTCACGGAGGCGGTATTGCAGCGAGACTTTCCATTGGCCGGGCGGAACACGGTCAAAGGCGAAGTTGCCTTTCGCGTCCGGCCGCACCCGCAGTTCCAGGGAGAGGTTGGTGCGGCCCGTGTCGCCGTAATCGTTCTCCAGATTGTGCAGCAGGATCATCTGCGAGGCTGGGGATTTGTCACCCACGCGCACCGTGCCCTTGATGCGGCCCCACGGCTGGAGGGTGATTTTCCCGCCGGCGGCCACGGTGCGCGCGTCCGCCTGGGCGTAGCCGGAGTTGTGCGCGGCCAAAACCATCCGGGCCTCGAAGCGCGGCGCAAGTTCAAACCGCCCTTCGCGGTCAGTGGCGCCAAATTCCCCGCTGGCGACGAACCGGCGGAAGGAGGCGGAGTAATCCATGGAAACTTCGACGTTCGGATCGGCCAGCACCACGGAGGCGTTCGTGGCCGGCGTGCCGTCGGGCCACTGCACGCGGCCTGCGAGACTGGAGCCGCGCTGGAGGCGGATGTCGTTGGTGTGATAGCCGGCCTTGGTGAAGGGGACGGAGAGCGCGGGCAGATAGCCCGGCGCCTCGAAGAGCAGGCGCGTTTCGCCGCCGGGGTGGTCGCTCAACGGAATGGAGTATCGGCCCCGCCGATATTTATCCGACCAGCCCCGGCTCCAGCGCAGCGGCTCTTCGGGAAAATAACGCTGGGCTTTGAGGACGGAGAAAAGAAAGAGCGGCTCACCGGTGGTCGCGTCCACGACCGAGCCGGAGGCGCGCGCATATCTCCGCATCGTCACCACCACCTCGCCGTTGGTCGGAACGCCCGCCGCGAATCGCGCCGGATAATGCTCCGTCTTGGCGACGGAGAACTGGAGGCCGCCGAAGGGCGCATTCGCCCAGTGGAACCGGCCTTCGCCGTCCGTCTGCGTCTGCCACGAAAGCAGCCGCGTGTTGTTCCAATGGTCCAACTGCACGCTCGCGCCCGCGACCGGCGTGCCGTCCTGGTCGCGCATTCGCGCTTTAAAGGGGACTCCTTTGTGGAGGGTGATGTTGAGCGGCTGGACGCCCTGGTCGAAATCTAGCGTCTGGAAGACCGGCGCAAAGTTCGTGGCCGTGACCGCGATGAAGCCGCGGCCCGACGACGGCGCGATGAAGGAAAATTTTCCCTTGGCATCCGCCCGGAAACGCCTCCGCCCATTGTCATCCGAGCTGAATGAAATCTCCGCGCCCGGCAAGGCGGCGCCCTTCGGATCGGTCACGACGCCGGTGAGGTAAAGGCGCGTCTGCATCGTCATCACGGCCTGGCCCGCGAGCAGGACGCCGGCCTCGACTTGCTGCACCAGATTGGAACTGCCCGCCTCGGCCACCGCGTAGGTGGCCGGTTTGAAGCCCGGATTCGCGAGTTGAAAGATCAGGCCGTCAAGCCGGGCCGGCAGCCGGTCGCTCGACCATTTCCCGGCGGAGTCGGTGATGACGGAATCGAAAATGATCCGCGTGAAATCCTTCACGCCGGTCCGGTCTACGCGATGAATCTCCACCTCCGTCCCGGCCACCGGGCGGCCGGCCTCGCTCAGGACGGCTCCGCCGGCTTTCGTGCCGCGTGGCATGGTCAGCTTCAGCCCGCGCGGAAACCCTTTCGGGTCGCGCGCCGAAAAGCTGAGGACGGCGGGCGCGTGTCCGGGGGCCTTGACGAGCAGCCGCAGCGCGAGGGCCTGCTGCGGTGGATACAGAATCCGCATCCCGCCCTGCCCGTCGGACGCCGTCGCGCCGAAAAAAAACGTCGCGCCGTCGTCGGTGACCGCGAGCTGCGCCACGGCGTTGGTCAACGGCGTGGAACCATCCGACTCGGTGACGAGCAGGGAAATTTCCCCGAGGTAAGCCGAGTCATTGAACTCACCGGCCTTCGCGAGGGTCTTGCGCCCGTTGACCGGCAGGAGCGGCGTCAACGGGCCGCGCTCCAGGGTGAGCGCGAAAATGATGGGCGTGGCCTTGCTGAAGAGCGAGACGACCTCGAGGCTCACGATCTCGCGGTCGGGGAGCGGATTGTCCAGGGCGGTCTTGTAAAAACGCAGCGTGCCGTCGAACGATTCCGTCTCCTCGCTGTGCGACCAGACGAGGGCGGAGTTCGGGTCCTCCGGCCGGCCCTGGAATTCGCCGGGCGGGCGGATCCAGTTGCGCGCATGCACGCCGTAGGCCAGCCGCAGCGAGCGCGTCTCGCCGCCCGCGTAGTGCAGGACCAGCTTGGACATGGGCACCCCGTCCTTGAGGCCGTGCGCCGCGCCGTGCAGCAGGTGCAGGCGCGCGGCCTTTTGCCCGACGGGAATGTCCACGACGCGCGCGTTGCGAAAGCCACCTTGCCGCGCGGCGTCCAGTCCGGTGACCTCGAGCTTGCCGCCGATGGTGAACGGGACGCCGCCGAGCGTCTGCGCGCCGCGCGGCACCTGGCTCCACGGCCGGCCCGCCGGCAGGTCGCTGAACAGCTCCGTGTAAAAACCGGTCAGATCGAGCGGAACAAAAGAGGTCTTCTCCTGGGCCGCCGCGCCGCCGAGGCCGGCCAGCCCGACGAGCAGGACGCCGAGCCGCCGCCCTGTCCGCCAAATGGAATTCCAGTCAAACTTCAATCTCATCGTTTTGAATGCGCTTTTCCGACGCCGCCGAGAATCGCTTTCATCAAACAAAAAAAGTGTTGGCATTGAATAGCGCGCGTGTCTGGATTGTCGAGATTCTGCGAATCCAGCAACGTGAGCAAGCAAACGCGCCATTTTTTTTACCGCCCGCGAACCCTCCCCCGGTTCGCGGCGCTGCTCCTGGTCGGCCTCGCGGCCTCAGCCGGCGGCCTGCCCGGGGCGGCGGTCGAGCAGGCGCCGCCGCCGGAGTTCTCGATGCCGGACGGGGTTTACACGAACAACCTCCGGCTCCGGATCACCGCCCAGGGCGCGGTCGTCCGTTACACCACAGACGGCTCGGAGCCGACCGAGTCCTCGCCCGTTCACTCGGCCCCGCTCCACGTCACCAACTCCGTGCTGGTGCGCGCGAAAAGCTTCGCGCCCCGGCGGCGGCCCAGCCCGACAGTCTCGCGCAACCTGGTGCTGCTCGGCGAAGACCTGCTCGGCTTCAGCTCGAACCTGCCGCTGATCATCATCAACACGCACGGCGAGGAATTCTCCGCCGAGCGCACCACGCGGGTGGCGGCGGCCACACGCTTCATCAACACCAACGGCGCGCGCACCACGCTGACCAGCCCGGCGGATTTCGACGGGCGCGCGCTGATGAATGTCCGCGGCCACGCCTCGCGCCGCTATCCCAAACATTCGTTCACCTTCCGCGCGCTCGACGAGCACGACGAAAAATTGAAGGTCTCGATCTTCGGATTGCCGAAGGAGACCGAGTGGGTTTTGTACGCGCCGTATCCGGACAAGACCCTGCTGCGGGACGTGCTCGCCTACGAATTGAG
>CANMZY010000265.1:0-5148 GCA_947502425.1 Verrucomicrobiales bacterium | reverse complement strand
CGGAGCGTTTCGGGATGAAAGAACGCCAGCAGGTCTTCAGGCAGTTCGTCGTGATCGGCGAGGCTGATGGCGTCGAGCCGTCTGGAAATTTCATCGAGCGTGGGCGGGTGCAGGCGCGGGCGCGTGAGCACGGCGCTGAGCGGATTCACATCGCATCCCGCCGGGACTCGGCCCAGCAGCGCGGCTTCGAGCGGCGTCGTGCCCCGCCCCATGAACGGGTCAAAAACGATTTCGCCCGGCGCGGTCAGGCGCTCGATGAAGAAGCGGGGCAACTGCGGCTTGAAGCAGGCGCGGTAGGAAATCTCGTGCATGGAATGGGCCTGGCGCTGCCGGGCGGTCCAGAACTCGTTCACGAACGCCGGCACGGCGAGCGGTTCGCCGGAAAAGGTTTTCGAGGTCGTGACGATCTGGCGCGTGGCCTCGCCGAATTCGCGGAAGGAGGCGAGCTGCGCCGCGAGTCCGGTTTCGCTTGGGCCGCAGATTACGGCAGGTGCTTCGAGCGGCAGCTCTAAAAATTCAGCGGGCATGACTGAGCGAATCACCGAACGGCGGCGGCGGCAAGAGTTGGTTGACGATGCGAACAGCCCGCTCAGGCGGAGCGGCCCGCCCCGTCCGAACCGCGTGCCGCGCCGTTTTTTTGGAATTCGTCTTTGACACTGCCAGCGCCGGTTGGCAGTGTTTCAACTCGATTTTTTAACGAACAAAATTATGTCAGAACTAGTCGGCAATTTGCTGGTCGCCCAATCTGGCGGCCCCACGGCGGTCATCAACGCCAGCGTCGCGGGCGTCATCCAAGAGGCGGGACGCCATGAGTGCATCGAGGAGATTTACGGCGGCCTCAACGGCATTCTCGGCATCCTCAACGAGGAGTTGATCGACCTGAACGACGAGAAGGCCAGATCTATCGAGGGCCTCAAGTACACGCCCGCCGCCGCGCTGGGCACCTGCCGCTACAAAATTGATTTCAAGAAAAAGGCCGGGCAGGCCGCGCAGGACATGAACCGTTTGTTCGAGGTTTTTGCCGCGCACAACATCCGTTTCTTCTTCTATGCGGGCGGTAACGACTCGCAGGACACCGCCCACAAAATCCACGAGGAGGCGATCAAGCGCGGCTACGAGCTGCGGGTCATCGGCGTGCCCAAAACTATCGACAACGATCTCCCGCACACCGACCACTGCCCCGGCTTCGGCTCGGTCATCAAATACAACGGCGCAACCGTCATGGAAATCGCCAACGATGTCAGCAGCATGGCCACCGATGACGGCGCGTGCTGCATCATCGAGGTAATGGGCCGTTCCGCCGGCTGGATCGCCGCCGGCTCGGTGCTGGCCAAGCGCTCGCCCGACGACGCGCCGCACATCGTCCTCATCCCCGAAATCCCGCTCGACGAGGAAGCTTTCTTCAACAAAGTCAAGGAGACCATCGCCAAGTTGAAATACTGCGTGGTTGTCGTGGGTGAAGGCTTGAAGGACAAAACCGGCAAGGAAATCGCCGCTGACGCCTCCCGTCTCGATTCGTTTGGCCATGCGGTTCTTTCCGGCGCGGCCGAGCATCTCGAGGAAATGGTCACGAAGAAGCTTGGCCTCAAGACCCGCAGCGTGAAGCTCGGCTACGCTCAGCGCGCCGCAGCCCATTACGCGAGCCTGACCGACGCCACCGAGGCCGCCGCCTGCGGTGAGGCCGCCGTGCGCGCCGCCATCCAGGGCGAGAGCGGTTTCATGGTCAAGATCGTCCGCACGCAGAACAATCCCTACCGCTGGACCACCGCGCTGCAACCGCTCGGAGACATTGCCAACGTCGAGCATTTTGTCCCGCGCGACTGGGTGAGCGAGGACGGCTTTCTGCCGAACGAAAAATTTATCGAGTACGCCCGTCCACTGATCGAAGGCGAAGTGAAAGTGCCGGTCGAGGGCGGACTGCCGAAATACGTCGTGCTGGAAAAGAGCCGTGTTGAGAAGAAGCTTCCGGCCCGCAACTGATCCGCCGCCATCACATTGTTTTAGGCAACTCGGGCGGCCTTTTTTAAGGCCGCCCTTTTTGCGAACCGCACCGCATGAACGCTGAACTGTTAGCCAAAGCCAAGTCGCTCGGATTTTCCGACCGGCAGATCGCCCATTTGACCGGTACGACCGAAGACGCCATCCGTGCCGAGCGGAAAAAACTTGGCCTCGTGCCGAGCTACCGCCTCGTGGACACCTGCGCCGCCGAGTTCGAAGCCTACACGCCATATTATTATTCGACCTACGATCGCGGCGACGACGAAGTGAAGGGCAACACCGCAAAAAAAGTGATGATTCTGGGGGGCGGCCCGAACCGCATCGGGCAGGGCATCGAGTTTGATTACTGCTGCGTCCACGCGGCCTTCGCTTTGAAGGAGGATGGGTTTGAAACCATCATGGTGAACTCGAATCCCGAAACCGTCTCGACGGACTACGACACGAGCGATAAACTTTTCTTCGAACCGCTCACGCTCGAGGATGTGCTGCACATTTACGAGCGGGAGAAATGCTGGGGCGCCATCGCGCAGTTCGGCGGGCAGACGCCGCTCAACCTCGCGCTCGGCCTGCAAAAGAACGGCGTCAACATCATCGGCACCTCGCCGCAAAGCATCGAGGTGGCCGAAGACCGCAAGCTGTTCGCGGCGATGCTCGACAAGCTCAAGATTCCCCAACCGCCGAACGGCACCGCGACCAACGTGGAGGAAGCCGTCACGGTGGCCGCCCGGCTCACCTACCCCGCGCTGATCCGGCCGTCCTTCGTGCTCGGCGGACGCGCCATGCAGATCGTGTTTTCCGAGGCGGAACTGCGCGACTACTTCCACCACAACGCGGCGCTGGAAATTTCCGCCGGCCGACCAGTGCTGGTGGACAAGTTTCTCGAGGACGCCACCGAGGTGGATGTCGATTGCATCACCGACGTGGGCCAGTTTCAGAATCCCGACGAAGGCACCATCGTCATCGGCGGGATGCTCGAGCACATCGAGTTTGCCGGCGTCCACTCCGGCGACGCCGCGATGGTGCTGCCGCCGCACACGCTGACCAAGGGCGTCATCGACACCATCCGCCAATACACGCATGCGATGGCGCGCGAGTTGAAGGTCATCGGCCTGATGAATGTGCAGTACGCGGTCAAGGGCGACACGGTCTATGTGCTCGAGGTGAATCCGCGCGCCTCGCGCACCGTGCCGTTTGTCAGCAAGGCCATCGGCCAACCGCTCGCCAAGCTCGCTGCGAAAGTGATGGCCGGAAAAACGCTCCAGCAACTCGGCTTCACCGAAGAAATCTGGACGAAATATTGGGCGGTAAAGGAATCCGTGTTCCCGTTCAACCGCTTTCATGGCCAGGACATTTTGCTCTCGCCCGAGATGCGCTCGACCGGCGAGGTGATGGGCCTCGACGCCGACCTGGGCATCGCCTACGCGAAGTCGCAGATGGCCGCGAACTCGCCGCTGCCGATGAGCGGGAGCGTGTTCATCAGCGTGAGTGACGCGCACAAACAGGAAGTCGCGAGCGTGGGAAAATCATTTGCCGACCTTGGTTTTGAACTCATCGCCACCAGCGGCACGGCGGCGGTTTTGGAAAAGGCCGGCTTGAAGGTGCGGAAAATTTTCAAGCTGACCGAGGGCCGGCCCCACGCGCTCGACCTGCTCAAGAACCGTGAGATTCAACTCGTCATTAACACCCCCGCCGGCCAGTCGCCGCGCGCCGACGAGGTGAAAATCCGCACCACCGCCGTCTATACCAACACGCCGATCATGACGACGTTGAGCGGCGCGAAAGCCGCCGCGCTCGGCATCGCCGCACTCAAGAAAAACGGCTACGCGGTCAAGACCGTGCAGGAGTTTCATTGAATTCATGCGGCCCGACGGACCACCCCCCCGCCGCCCCGGCTTGCTTTGACTCCGGCCCGTGACTAGGCTCCGCACTGAATGCGCCTCCTTGACCGCTATCTGCTCCGCGAACTGCTGATTCCGTTCGGCTATTGTCTGGGCGGATTTCTGATTTTGTGGATTTCCTTCGACCTGATGAGCCTGCTGGATTTTTTCCAAAAAAAACAGCTCCAGCCGGCGGATGTCGCGGAATACTACCTGGTCAAGATGCCGGAGGTGCTGGTGCAGATCATGCCCATCGCGCTCCTCCTGGCGCTGCTCTACGCGCTGAGCAATCACGCGCGGCACAACGAGTTGACCGCCATCCGCGCGGCCGGCGTCACGCTCTGGCGGCTCTGCCTGCCGCATCTCGCGGTCGGGCTGCTGCTCACCGCCGGCCTGTATTTGTTGAACGAACTGGCGGTGCCGGACGCGGCGGAGGCCACGCGCCAGATTGCGGACCGCTACCAGAAGGACCAGCCCAACGCCGCCGACAAACTGTGGCAGAAAAATCTCGCCTTCATCAACCATCACGCAGGCCGCACCTGGCAGATCGAGGCCTACCACCTGCGCACCCATGAGATGATCAAGCCGCAGATCGACTGGGCGATGCCGGGCGGCGCGCGGCTGCAGATCCACGCGGAGGGCGCGACGCGCGTGGAGGGCGTCTGGGTGTTCACCAACGTGCAGGAAATTTTATACCTGCCGACGCAGGACGCGCTGGGCAGCCCGTTCAAAACCAATCTGACCCGCTACCCGGAGTTGACTGAATCCCCGCAGCTCATCGCCAGTGAAATCAAAATCCGCAAGGTCCTCGGCAGCTTCAAGGACGTGAACCGCGCGCAGCTTTCCGTGGCCGAAATCCTCCACTATCTCGATCTGCATCCGCAGATGGAGGCCGCCAAGCTCGACTGGCTGCTGACTAAGCTGCACAGCCGCCTGGCGCTGCCCTGGACCTGCCTGGTGGTGGTGCTGATCGCCATTCCGTTCGGGACGCCGGCCGGGCGGCGGAATGTTTTCGTGGGCGTGGCCGCCAGCGTGTTCCTCTGCTTCACTTTTTTCTTCATCCGCGAAATATCCGTGGCACTGGGCATGAACGGCAACGTGCCGGCCTGGCTGGCCGGGTGGACGCCGGGCCTGTTGTTCGCCGTGGCGGGGATCGTGATGACGAACCGCGTGCGGTGAGTCTGGGTGAATCCGGGCACTGCCCCGAATGCTGGCGGAGGGCGGCGGGGTCGCGGAGACCAGCCGCCGCGCGTCCGTATTTCGAACCGTGCTG
>CANMZY010000264.1:0-5170 GCA_947502425.1 Verrucomicrobiales bacterium | reverse complement strand
CCGGCGCTCCCGGGGCTTCCGCCAACCGCCGTGTCCAGATGCGCCCCGGAAAACCCGTCCGGCCACTTTGAGATTGCCGCCGCCGCCGCCCGGATTATTCTCGCGGGCAGCCCGGCACGATTATGTGATTATGTATTTCGGCGTTGATTACCATCCTGAGCATTGGGTTTATCCGTTCGCCGGGAGCGCGGAAGAGCCGGAGTCCCGCTGGGGGCGCGACATCGAGCTGATAGCCGCCGCCGGGGTGAACGTGGTGCGGATGGGCGAGTTCGCCTGGGGCCTCTACGAGCCAGAGGAGAGAAAGTTTGATTTCGACTGGATGCGCCGGGCGATGGACCTGTTCGGCCAGGCCGGCATCAAGGTGGTGCTGGCCACACCCACCGCCGCGCCGCCGGTCTGGCTCGCCAAAAAACATCCGGAAATCCTCCCGCTCGACGAGCGCGGCCTTGCGCTCCATGAAGGCACGCGCCGCGCCTGCTGCATGAACAGCGATGTATACTGGCATCATTCGCGGCAGATCGTCACCGCCCTGGCGCAGGCGCTCGGCCAACACCCGCAACTCATCGCCTGGCAGATCGACAACGGCCTGGGCGGCCACCACACCGAAGCCAGCTTCCACGAGGAGACGCGCCGCAACTGGCACGCCTGGCTCAAGGCCAAGGACGAGACGGTGGAGCGACTGAACGATCTGCTCGGCCTGAATTTCTGGGCGCTGCGCGTCACCCGGTTCGACGACGTGCCGATGCCGATGGCGGCCCCCGCCCCGCACAACCCCGCGCTGGTCATCGACTGGATGCGCTTCTCCAGCGACACGCTGTTGGCCTACGTGAAAATGCAGGCCGACCTGCTGTACGAACTCTCGCCGGGCCGGCCGGTCACGAACAACCTGCGCGCCCTCTCCCGCGACCTCGACCATTTAGACCTCGCCGCCGCGCTCGACTTCGTGTCCATGGACAGCAACGCGGCCATCCACAGCAAATCCGCCGAGCTGTCCTGCGACATCGACATGATGCGCTCGCTGAAAAAAACCGGCGTCAAAATCCCCGGCGACGAGGGTGGCTTCTGGTGCATCGAACAAAAGGCCGGCCATGTGAACTGGGCGGATGTGAACTCGCTGGTGCGGCCCGGCATTGTGCGGCTCCTGACCTACCAGCTCGTTTCGCGGGGCGCGGGTGGCGTGCTGTATTTCCTCTGGCGGCAGCCCCGCATCAGCCCGGAGAAATTTTACGGCGGCGTCCTCAGTCACGACGGGCGCGGCCAGAACCGCGTTTACCAGGAGATCAGCCTGATTGGCCGCGAGCTGCAACTGCCCGACTCGGTGCTGCACGGCACCCGGGTGGTCAGCGAGGTCTGCATTCTTTTCAGCCACGAGAACGAGTCGAACAGCCGCCGCGTCCGCCAGCCGAACAAGTTCTTCAACCAGCGCGAGCATCTCCAGCTTTTTTACAACGCGCTGCATGACCGGAACATTCCCGTCGATTTCGCCCGGCCCACCGAGGACTTGTCCCAGTATAAGCTGGTCAGCACCTGCAACACCGGGTTGATCGACGAGCATCACCTCGCGTCCGACACTGGCTATCCGCACGACCTGACCGACCTGTTCGGCCTGGAGGTGGTGGAGTTCGACCCGCTCCCGCCCGGCGAGGAAAATCATCTCACCATCAAAAGCCAGTTTCCCGTCAGCCATCTGCATCCCGCGCGGCTCTGGTGGGACCTGATCGAGCCGAAGGGCTGCCAGGTGCTCGGCATCTACGCGAAGGATTTTTACGCCGGCCAGCCGGCCATCACCATGAACAGCCACGGCCAGGGCCATCTACATCGGCACGGTCAGCCAGCAAAGTTTTTATTTCGACCTGGTCCTGTGGCCGCGCCAGTTGTGCAACTTCCATTCGCTGCTCAAGGTGCCCGACAACGTCGAAGTCAGCCTCCGGCAGAAGGGCGACCAGAAGATTTATTTCCTGCTCAACCACCAAAACTCCTCCGTGCGCATCACCTTCTACAAGGCGATGCACGATTTTCTGACCGGCCAGACCTTCACCGGCAACCACGATCTCCCGCCGCACGGCGTGCTCGTGCTCGACGAGTGTTCGGGCCTGTGAACAACCCGCCCTGCATCCATCATTCCGCTTTTCTGGACCGCTTTTTTCCATTAACTGAATTCCGCCGCAGCTCAACCACCGGATCAAAACCATGAACCCTCCGCCCCGCCGCATCCCGCCGCTTGGCCCGCCGCCCGCCGGCCGCCGCCAGCGCGTCCTCGCCCAGTGGCGCGGGCTGGATTTGCAGCCGCTCGAAAAAATCCGCGAACGCCCCGGCCGGCCGGCCGGCGACTGCCTGCCGAAAATCCTGACCGATCTCCGCATGGACAGCCGCCGCGCCGAGGCCGAGATCGTCCGCGTCTGGAACGACCTCATCGACCCCGCCGTGACCGCGCACGCCCAGCCCACCGGAATCAACAAGGGAACGCTCTTCGTCACCGTGGACAGCAGCCCGTGGCTCGACGAGATCGTGCGCTACCGCCGGCGGGAAATTTTGGAGCGGCTGCAGCACAGCTTCGGCCGGGAACTCATCACGCGCCTCTCCTTCCGGGTCGGTTGAAGCGGTGCCGGGCTTGATTTGACTTGCCGCTCCGGGCAACCGCGCGTAATTAAAGGCCGTGCAGCCCACGTGGCGGAATTGGCAGACGCGCTAGATTCAGGTTCTAGAGAGTAACATCGTACAGGTTCAAGTCCTGTCGTGGGCACCACTTTTTACAGGGTTTTTGGAGGTTTTTGTTGCTTTCCTGACAGATTTTCACCATGAAAACTGCCAAATTTCCGCTGCTCGTGAAACGGGGGTCGGTCACGGTCAAAATCTACCAGACGCCTTCGCGGGGCAATAATCCCTACACGCTCGCGTATTATTTGGACGGGGTCAGGAAGCGCCCCACATTTTCCGATTTCGAGGTCGCCAAGACGGAGGCGGAATCCATCGCCTCCCGGCTGTCCAGCAAGGATTCTTTCTCGCTGGTGCTGACCAGCGCCGATACCGCCGCCTACACCCGCGCCCGCCCGGTGCTTGATCCGCTCGGGGTCGCCATCGAGACAGCGGCGTCGCAGTTCGCCGAGGCGCGGCCGGGGCGGATTCGATGATGCCGCACTGGCCAAAGGTGGCGAGTTCGGCGGTGCGTTCGATGGCGTATTTCTCGAACTCGGTGGGGATGATGATGTCGGCGACAGCGGTTTTAGCCATAAATGGTTATTGGTTGATGGTGGTTGGTTGATGGTTGATGGCCGATCAGGCCGACGCCCGCAGGCGCGCAGCGAGATTCGGATCGGATTTTTTCAGTTTCATTTGCTCCGTGAGGTTCCAAGTCTCTTTCGCAAACGGATTGCGCATCGACCCCTGTGGCCGTGCGCCAGCACCCCCACCGGAGGCGTGGCCGGCGGCACCGCCACCGGCACTGGATTCAAACAAATGGGGAGCCTCGACAACCTGCCGCGCCACCCACTCGTCGAAAGTCAAGGGGGCCACGCCATCACGCCCATACACGGGCGTTTTGCCGTCCGCCTCGACGGCGGTGATGGTGCCACCAGAAATTTTGAAAATGTTCCGTGCCCGTCCCTTGAGGTCGGGGATGGCGGAGGCGCGCAGGCCGAGCTTCGTCCCGGCCTCGACGACGTTGCGCTCGATTTCCTTTTCGAGCAGTTGCGCGCTCAGGGAGGAGGCGGACTGTTCCGCGTGCTGCAAACGCTGCTCCATGTCGCCAAGAATATTTTTGGTGCGATTCTCGACGAGCTTTTCCACCTCGCCGTCCTTGATCAGTTTTTGCTCCTCGAGCTTCACCTTTTCGGCGAGCAAAGTTTTCACCGCAGCGGGATCAATGCCCTCGAACTTCGCGGTGAGTTCCGAGAGCTGATTTTTGAGCGAGAGATTGTTGGTGCGAAATTCATCCAGCTTGGTTTTGTCAACGACGCCCTCGGCATCGAGGACAAACGCACCGTCGCGCTCCGCGTAAAACGAAAGATGTTCCGCCGGAATTTCCGCCTTCGACTGGTATTTGAATTTGAGCGCCATAAATGTCGCCACGCAATTCGTGGCAGCCATTTTCTACACCATACTTTTCACGGAAAGACGCGGAGATCAGACGGGCGGGGCGAATCAGATGCAGCGAGCGGAAAGGAGGGGATGTGCTTGTGCAACGACGTGTAGAATTTTTCGGCAGAAAGAATTTGACAGGTTTTTGGGAGGACCGTGTTTCTTGATTTGGTAGGGCGGGCCTGCCGGTCCGCCGTGAAAAGGCTGTGCGGCAGCCCAGCCCTACCGGGGAAAAGCAGAGCGTGAGGGGCGGACTGCATTTGTCCGAGTGGCGGCTTCAATCTGCCCGCGTGAATTCAGCCCGCTATTTCATCCGCCGGGAAGACGACGAGCCGCCGCGCCCGCCCAGCGAAAGCCCGTTCCGCAAATTCGACGCGAAATGCTTGAAGTGCGGCAGCTACCAGTTGCGCCTCGCCACGGAGTTCGACGAGGACGCGGGCGAGGTGCGGCTGGTGTTGGTTTGCGTGAAGTGCCGGCAGCAAGAGAGCGTGGGGGCGGGGTGATAAGCCATTTTCGTGAGCCGACACTATTGCGCTGTTTTTTCAGCAAAGATGTGCTCTCGCCATGTCGACACGGCGACGAGCGAGCAAAATCGGGATTGACGCCCGCCGACACCAGCGCAAAGTCAGTGCAAATGAACCCGACGCAACTGCAATTTTCTCTGAACCGTGGTGCCCTTAGAAAACGATTTTCTACTTTTGCCACGAGGCTGAGGCTGCTGGTGCTTCTTTTGACGCTGCCCGCCGCAGCGCAAGCCCAATATACTTACACGACCAATAGCGGCGCGATCACGATCACCGGCTACACCGGTCTTGGCGGGGTGGTGACCATCCCCGGCACGATCACGGGCCTTCCGGTCACCAGAATTGGGGGCGGCGCTTTCCAAGGCCGCACCAGTCTGACCAGCGTCACGATCCCCAACAGCGTCACGAGCATTGGGGACGGTGTGTTCTCTGGCTGCACCAGTCTGACCAGCGTCACGATCCCCAACAGCGTCACCAGCATCGGGGACAGTGTGTTCTCTGGCTGCACCAGTCTGACCAGCGTCACGATCGGCAGCAGCGTCACCAACATCGGGCCCTATGCTTTCTAT
>CANMZY010000263.1:0-5170 GCA_947502425.1 Verrucomicrobiales bacterium | reverse complement strand
CTCCCAAGGAACTGGAGCGCGAGCCGTTGGTCCTGAACCAGCGCTCACTTGGCTGGATTTCCGACCGGATCGCGGGCGTCTGTGAAAACGCGCTGCCCAAGTGGTGGTGGCCCGCCTTCCTCATCAGCTTCACGGTGATGTCGATGATGTTCATCTGCATCGCCTACCTCATCTCCACCGGCGTCGGCGTGTGGGGCCTGAACAATCCGGTCGGCTGGGCCTGGGACATCACCAATTTCGTCTTCTGGATCGGCATCGGCCACGCCGGCACGCTGATTTCCGCCGTGCTCTTCCTGCTCCGCCAGAAATGGCGCACCTCGATCAACCGCTCGGCCGAGGCGATGACGCTCTTCGCCGTGGCCTGCGCCGGCATTTTCCCGATGATTCACGTCGGCCGAATCTGGCTCGCTTGGTGGCTCTTTCCGCTGCCGAACGCGAACAGCATCTGGCCGCAGTTCCGTTCGCCGCTGCTCTGGGACGTGTTCGCCGTCTCGACCTACGGCACCGTCTCGCTGCTCTTCTGGTACACCGGACTCGTGCCCGACCTCGCGACGATGCGGGACCGCGCGAAGACGAAAATACGCAAATTTCTCTACGGCCTCGGCGCGCTCGGCTGGACCGGCTCGAACCGCCACTGGAGCAATTACGAGAAGGCCTACCTGCTGCTCGCCGGCCTCTCGACGCCGCTCGTGCTCTCCGTCCACTCCATCGTCTCTTTCGACTTCGCCGTCTCGCAGGTTCCTGGCTGGCACACCACCATCTTCCCGCCGTACTTCGTCGCGGGCGCCATCTTCTCCGGTTTCGGCATGGTGCTGACGCTGATGATTCCGCTGCGCACGCTTTGCAAGCTGGAGGAGATCATCACGGTTCGTCACGTCTCGCTCATGGGTAAAGTCATTCTCGCGACCGGTTCCATCGTCGGCTACGCCTACGGCATGGAGTTCTTCATCGCCTGGTATGGCGGCAATCCCTACGAACTCGCCGCCTTCAAAAACCGCGCGTTCGGCCCCTACTGGTGGAGCTACTGGATCATGGTCACCTGCAACGTCGTCACGCCGCATTTGTTCTGGTTCAAAAAAATCCGTGAGAACATGGTCATCGTGTTCATCATTTCGATTTTCGTGAACATCGGCATGTGGTTCGAGCGGTTCGTCATCATCGTGACCTCGCTGCACCGTGATTACCTGCCGTCGAGCTGGGGCTATTTCAGCCCGACCTGGGTGGACATCTGCACGTTCATCGGCAGCTTCGGTTTGTTCTGCACCCTCTTTCTGCTCTTCATCCGGTTCCTGCCGGCGATTGCGATTTCCGAAGTCAAGGGCGTCACGCCCCAGGCTGACCCGCATCACAACCTCGGCGGGGGGAAAGGAGGAGCGCACCACTGATGAACGCCAACGTCTCAATCCAGTCCTACGGCCTCGTCGCCGAATTCGACACGCCCGGCGACGCCATGCGCGCCGCGACCAGCATCCGTGACGCCGGCTTCCGCAAATGGGACGTGCATACGCCG
Source organism: Verrucomicrobiales bacterium (assembly GCA_947502425.1). Lineage (GTDB taxonomy): Bacteria > Verrucomicrobiota > Verrucomicrobiia > Limisphaerales > SIBH01 > SIBH01. The sequence goes on along the minus strand of CANMZY010000263.1, from coordinate 3,660 downwards.
TTCCCCGTCCACGGCTTGGATGTGGCGATGGGCATCAAGAACTCTCCCGTCGGCTGGTTCACCTTCTTTGGCGGCTGCACCGGCTACACCACCGGCATGTTGATGATCTGGTTCATGAACGGCTTCGACTACAAGATCGTGGTCGGGGGCAAGCCGCTCTTCAGCCCGTTTTATGCCTTCCCGGTTTGCTACGAGCTGACGATTTTGTTCGCCGCGTTCGCGACCCTGATCGGCATGTGCTTCCTGAACCGCCTGCCGCGTCTCTATCATCCGCTTTTGAAAAACCGCCGCTTCGCCGCCGTCACGCACGACAAATTTTTTGTCGTGATCGAAACCGCCGACCCGAAGTATTCGCCCGTGGAAACCCGCAAGCTGCTGGAAACGGCCGGCAGCCGGCACATCGAGTTGATCGAGGAATAACATGCGCTATTTCCTGCTAATCCTTGCGCTCACCGTTGTGACCATCATGGGTGTCGCCGGCAAGCGCGGCTCCCTCTCCCGCCAGCCGCCCATCGAAATTTTTCCGGATATGGATCGCCAGCCCAAGCTGCGCCCCCAAGAGCCGAACGCCTTCTTCGCCGACGGCAAAAGCTCGCGCGAACATCCCGCCGGCACCGTGGCCCACGCCGCGCCGCTCATGGTGAACGGCCAGGCCGTCTATCCCCACGAAGATGCCCCGGTCAACACCGGTAAGATCACCGGCACCACGAACTTCGTCGAAACCAATCCGTTTCCCGTCACCGACACGCTCATGGCGCGCGGCCAGCAGCGGTATCAGATCAACTGCCTCCCGTGTCACGGCCCGCAGGCCGACGGCAACGGCATCACCAAGAAACTCGGCATGGGCGTCGTCGCCAATTTGCAGGAGAAGCGCTTCGTCACCATGACGGACGGCGAAGTTTTCCACACCATCAGCAACGGCAAGAATCTGATGGGATCCTATGCGGCTAACGTCACCGTGCCGGACCGCTGGGCCATCGTCGCCTACCTGCGCGCGCTGCAACTCAGCAAACTGGCCACCTTGAACGACGTGCCCGCCGAGATGCAGTCGAAGCTGAAAAAATAGTTATGAGTTCCCACGCCATCTCCGCATCGCCTGCCGCCGGGGCCAACTCCGGCGTCAACCCGCTCTGGGCGAAACTTCCGCTCATCCTCATCGTCGTGGGCGGCTTGGGCGCAGCCTTCGGCGCGTTCACGAACAGCGAGCAGTTCGGCTACTCCTACCTGACGGCGTTCATGTTTTTCCTGAGCCTCTGCCTCGGCTCGCTGTTCCTGGTGTTGATGCACCATCTGTTCGACGCCGGTTGGTCCGTGCCGATCCGCCGCTTCCTGGAACACATCGCGTTTCTGCTGCCGGTGATGGGCCTCCTTTTTCTGCCCATCGCTTTTTTGGCGAAGACCATTTATCCGTGGATGACCATTGATCCGGACACCGACCACGCGCTGCACGCCAAAGTCGCGCTCTTCAACACCAAGGCCTTTTACGTCGTGGCCGCCGCGCTCTTCGCCATCTGGACGCTGCTCACCTACAAGCTCCGCGCCTGGTCGTTGAAGCAGGATCAGACCGGCTCGGCAGAATGCACGAAGGCGCTCCGCAAATGGGCGGCCGGCGGCATCTTCATCTTTGCCTTCTCGCTCACGCTCGCCGCGATCTACTGGATGAAATCCATTCAGCACCAGTTTTTCTCGACGATGTATGGCGTCTATTATTTCGCCGGCAGCGTCTGGACCACGCTGGCCACGGCCTATGTCATCGCGCTGGCCATGAAGGCCACCGGGCGCATCCCCGTCCTGCACCGCCGGCAGTTTCACGATCTCGGCCAGTTGCTGCTCGTCTTCACCGTCTTCTACGCCTACATCCATTTCTCGCAATACTTCCTGATCTGGAACGCCGCCGTGCCTGAGGAAACTTTCTGGTATGTGCTCCGTGAAAAAGGCACCTGGTGGTATGTCGGCATGATCATCATCTTCGGCCATTTCCTCGTGCCGTTCCTCTCCCTGCTCCGCATCGACGCGAAACTGAAAATCGGCCTGATGGTGCCGCTCGGCCTCTGGGCGTGGCTGATGCACTACTGCGACATGCAGTTCAACGTCATGCCGCACTTCCACCCGGACGGCCTCGCCCTCTGCCTCACCGACCTCTCCTGCGTGGCGTTCATCGGCGGCGTGCTCGCGTTCGTCTTCCTGAAATATTTTAACCGCCACGCGCCGTATCCGCAAAAAGACCCGCGCTTCGCCGAGTCCATCGCGGGCAGCGAGAGCCACGATTGATCGCATGAGCACTGAACGCAAAACATCCACCGGCTTTTACATCGTCGCCATCATCGGCGCATTTCTCATCATGGCGCTGCTCGTCCGCAGCGTGATTGAACGCACCACGCCCGCGCCCGTCGGCCAGGAGCGCACCGCCGAACGCATCAAGCTTTCCGCCGAGCTGAAGGCCGAGAACGCGCTCGCTTTGGAAACGTGCGACTGGGTGGACAAGGCCAAGGGCCTCGTCCGTCTGCCCGTCAGCGAGGCGATGAAGCTCACCGTCCAGGAATGGAAAAATCCGGCGGCCGCCCGCTCCAATTTGATCGCCCGCGTCGAGAAGGCCACGGCCAAGGTGCCGGAGAAGCCGAGTGAATTCGAGTGATCGTCCGCGTGGTATTTCCATGAACGAGCCGTCCACCAAGCCCGTCCCTTCTCCGCCTGAACTGCTCGCGGAGATCGACCGTTCTTGCCGTCTGCCGCTGCTGGTGCTTTTTTTCAGCGCGCTCACCTGGCTCGCCGTCGGCTCGGTGCTGGCCTTGATCGCCTCGGTGCAACTCCACGCCCCCGCCTTCTTCGGTGACTGTCCGTGGTTCACCTACGGCCACGTCCGGCCCGCCGCGAACAACGCGCTCGTCTTCGGCTTTGCGTCGCAGGCCGGGATTGCCCTCGCGCTCTGGCTCTTTTGTCGGCTCGGCCGCACGCCGCTTTTCCGGCCGCTGGCCGTGGCCATCACCGCGCTGTTCTGGAACCTCGGCGTGACCGCCGGTATCGTCGGAATTTTCACCGGCGGCTCGACCGGCTTCGAGTGGCTGGAAATGCCGCGCTACGCCTCGTCGATTTTGTTCGCCGCCTACGCCGCGTTCGGCGTCTGCGCGCTCCTCACCTTCCGGTCGCGGCGCGAAACCGTGCTCTACCCGTCGCAATGGTACCTGCTCGCGGCCCTCTTCTGGTTCCCGTGGATTTATTCCGCTGCGCAACTGCTGCTCGTCGTTCATCCCGTGCGCGGCGTGATGCAGGCCGCCGTCAACCACTGGTTCACCGGCAACTTCTTCAACCTCTGGCTCGCGCCGCTCGGCCTGGCCGTGATTCTTTATTTCATCCCGAAAGTCATGGAGCGTCCGCTGCACAGCCGGCAGCTCGCGCTCCTCGGTTTCTGGACGCTCGCCATTTTTGGTTCCTGGGCTGGAACGCATCCGGGCGCGCCGCTGCCCGCGTGGGTGAACAGCGTCAGCTCCGCCGCCAGCGTGCTGCTGCTCGTCCCGGCGGTCTGTGTGGCGCTGAATTTGTACCGCACCATCGCCTCCCGCGCGCCCGACGCGAAGCCGACCCGCACCTGCCTGTTCATGTCCGGCGCGGCCCTGGGTTACCTGCTCGCCGTTCTGGTCGGCGCCTGCGCCGCGCTCTGTC
>CANMZY010000262.1:0-5203 GCA_947502425.1 Verrucomicrobiales bacterium | reverse complement strand
GGCAAGTTCACCTACGTCAACGAAACCCTCGCCAGGCATTACGGCATCCCCGGCATCACCGGCGATTCCTTCCAGCGCGTCGCCCTCAAGGACGGCCCGCGCGGTGGCATCCTCACCCACGCCAGTATCCTCACCCTCACCTCCAACCCCACCCGCACCTCGCCCGTCAAGCGCGGCAAATGGGTGCTCGACAATCTCCTCGGCACCCCCCCGCCGCCGGCGCCGCCGGACGTGCCCGAACTGGTCGAGGCCAAGAAAGGCGAACTCACCGGCACCCTGCGCCAGCGCATGGAACAGCACCGCGCCAAGCCCGCCTGCATCTCCTGCCATGAACGCATGGACCCCATCGGCTTTGGCTTTGAAAATTTCGATGCGGTGGGCGCGTGGCGCGACCGCGACGGGGATCTGCCCGTGGACCCGTCCGGCACGCTGCCCTCCGGCAAATCCTTTAAGGGATCGGGCGAATTGAAGCTGATCCTGAAGGCGCAGAAGGAGCAGTTCGCCCGCTGCTTGACCGAGAAGCTGCTCACCTACGCGCTGGGCCGCGGCCTCGAATACTACGACCGCTGCGCCGTGGACAAGATTTGCAGCGAACTCGCCCGGCACGACTATAAATTCTCGACCCTCATCCTCGAAATCACCAAGAGCGTGCCCTTCCAGATGCGCCGGGGTGACGGCGGCCAGGTGGCGCCGGGGCCGTAGGGACGGCGCGGATCGTGAGCGGGCAGCTTTACGACGAAGCCAAGGCCTCTTGGCCATTACGCCCGCCAACACCGCGCGCCGCCTGAAAACCTCCAAAGCCAGGCCCAAGCACTCAAACAAACCCTTGTTCCCGCGTCACCACTGACCTGGCCTGTCATGCAGGAGGCCGCGTGGTCATCTCACTCCTCTATAACGATCCGGCAGCATGAGTAAAATTAACAACCCCACGCAAGTAAGCAAGCCGACCAGGCCAATCCATTTCGAATGGCCTTTCGCCTCCGCATACATCATGCAGCCGCCAACATCCACCAGCAGTCCCGTCAACCCAAGGACGCCGCCGGCTGGTGTAAACCTGCTTAAGCAGGTTTACACCAGCATGAATTGCGCGATCGCTTCCGGTGTCGTCGTGAATGCGGCAATCACCGTGGCAGTAGATCCTGTGACGACTACTGCGAGAAGTGCTGTCCATTTTGTATTCATGCGGTGTGGTTTGCCAGTCAGACTTGTGGTTCACAGCAAACTATCCAGCTATGTCTTGGTTCATGGAGGCCGCCACACTGTCGGCGTAAAAAAGCGTCGAGCTGGGAGTTGTTGTGCCTGGTGGGTGCGTCACTCAGCGCGCGCCGTCGAGCGGTTCGGAGTTCTGCGAACCTCCCACCCCGTTCGCTGGGGGCAGAGGACGGCCCGACCTGCCTGTCGCCCTATTTCTTCAACAGCGGCGGGGTGGGGGTGAACAGTTTGAAGTTCATGCCGTCGGCGGTGACGGTGCCGGAATAGACGCCCAGATAAAAATATTTCGCGAGACTGGCGTAGGGCGGCAGGAGCGAGAAATCAAACCATTCCTTGAGGGCCTTGGCGTCGTCGGCCATGCCCAGTCGTCCGCCGAGCGCCGACCCGCCGAGGAATGCGCCCACGGCACCGGAATCTTTGCGCAAGGTTTCAATGGCCACGCGGGCGGTCTCGGACTGGTTTTCCATGGCGAAAAAGCCGGTGCCCATGCCGCCGACTTTCTGGGCGGCGTCGTTGAGTCCCGGCAGGTCGCGCAGTGCTTTGCCGCCACCCTCGGAGCTGCGGAGGTATTCTTCGAGCATGGCGTTGTCCGAGGAGAACACGACGTAGCCGCCGCTGGCCGCGTAGTTGAGGGAGCGTTCGGCGGGTTGGCCGGGCTGACCGCCGCCCTGCTGGGGGAGGGTCAAGGAGTGGATTTTGCGGCCAAGGAATTCGCGCTCCTTGTATTTGGTCATCTGCTGGGGCATCACGCTGGTGATGGCCCGGAGCGAACCGGCGAGTTGCTCGGCATTGCGCGAACCCAGGAGGACGAGCGAGGGCGCGTTGTTCAGTTCGACCACGGTGTTGCCGCGCGAAACTTTTTCGTAGGTGATGATGTCGTCGCCGAGATTGCCGAAGAGACTCTGACGAATGTTGAAGGTGGGATCCTTGTCCTTGCCGGCGTTGTCGAGGACGAGCTTGATGACACCGCTCATCTGCGGGGACATCTCGATGAGCATGGCTTCGAGGGTGGCCCAGCCTTTCTGCAGGTCGAGCCGCCAGCGGTTGAACTTCACGGCGTCGGCGGGAATGAAGGCGGGCGGGCTGGAATCCTTGGCGTCGGCGGCGAGAATTTTGAAGAGGCCCTTGCGCTGGGCTTCGGGAATGTTCAGGGCGAAGTTGACGAGCGAGCCGTCCCCGCTGTCGCGGGCGCTGAAGGCGAGGGATTGCAGCCCGGTCAGGCCGAGGGCGGAGAGGGCCTTGTCCACGGCGAAAGGCGTCCGCTGGTTGGGCTGGCCGCCGTTGGCGCGCGCGGCCTCCTTGCTGGCCACATCGACAATCGTTTTCGTGTTCAGCCAGCCGAAGGAAATGGAGTCACGCAGGCTGGCAGCGTTGGCGGCGAAGCCGAGCTGCTCGGCCAGCGGCGGCACCGGGCCGCCGGACTGGAGGATCATCACCTTCTCGATGTCCTTCGCCGAACTACCGACGATGAGCAACGAATCGGACTGGCCGAGGAGCCATTCAATTTTCTCAGTCTTCGTTTTGGGCTTGGGGTCTTCGAGAGTTTCGGCGTTGGCGTTCGGGTCGTTTTTGGCGGCGTCCGAGTTCGGAAATATTTTACCGATCGATTTGGACAGTTCGTCGGAAGTGAAGATCAGGGTCGTGAATTCCACGTCCCGGATTTTGGAGGTCTTGATCTGCTTGCCGCCATCCACCCATTGCTTGCGCAGGGTGGCGAGGTTGGTGGTGAGCAGCATGCTGTTGGTCTTGGTGTCGATGAGCAGGAGGAAGCCGGGCTTCTGGTCGGGCTTGCCTTCCCAGCCGTTCTGAGTGAGGGCGAAGGTGACCTGGCCCTGGAGCAGGCTGGCATAGTCGGCCAACTTGATGCCCAGTTCCTTTTCCACCGGGGCGAGAAAAGCGCTGGTGAACTTGGCGGTGAACTTGTCGCGGAATGGTTTCATCACCGGGTCGTCCCAGAGCTGGCCTTGCGGCGAGTTGGCGAAGTTCACCTTGGATTTGGCCCAGTCGGGCACGGTGAGGACGGCGAGCGTGTCGGCCGCGAGCAGTTTTTCTGGCGCGGGCACGGCGGCCGGCAGGGCGAACGCGAGGGCGAGAGACGCGAGGAGGAGGGCGGTTTGTTTCATAAGGTTATTTGTCGGAAGCCGTGGCGGTTTTTCGAAGCCGGCTGGGTGGCGTGAGGTAGCGGTACGGGTTGCTGGGATTGTCGTTGTCGTAGGCGTAGGCGTCGCGGTGGTTGAGGAAATATTTCACGCGGCTGACCGGAATGGCGAAGCCGAGGCCTTCGCCGAAGGCCAGCTTCATGTTGGTCACGCCGACAACTTCGCCGCGCAGGTTGAAGAGCGGCCCGCCGCTGTTGCCGGGGTTGATCTGGGCGGTGGTCTGCATATACAGCTCGCCCTGCAACTGCCGGGTCTTGGTGCTGACGATGCCCTCCGTCACCGTGCGCTCCAAGCCGAGCGGACTGCCGATGGCGAAGACGCGCTCGCCCACGCCCAGCACGTCCGGGTCGCCGAGCGGCACCCAGGAAAATTTCGGCGCGTCCGCGTCGTTGATCTTGAGCAGGGCCAGGTCGTGGAATTTGTTCATGGCCATGATTTTGACCTGCTTGTAGCTCTTGCGCTCAAGCTGGTCGCCCTTCTGGTGGTAAACCTCCACGGAAATCTGCGTCTCGCCCTCAATTACGTGGAAGTTGGTGATCAGAAAACCTTCCTCGTTTAAAATGAAACCGGAGCCGAGTCCGCCCGGCGTGCGGACCTGCACCACCGCGTCGCCGAGCTGGCCGACCAGTTCGAGGACGGAGCGCTCGGGCGGGGGCGGGCTGGCGGAAAAGTAGAGGCCGGTTTTGGCGGGCGCGGCGCTGGCGGCGGCGGGGCGCGTGGTTTGATTGGTCTTCGCGCCGGAGGTCTTGGGCGCGACGGCCTCGTCGCCCTTGGAAATTTTCACGATCTGGCCGCGGGGCACGAGCAGCACGGTGTAGCCGACATCGATCACCACCTGGTCTTTTTTCTCGGCGAGGATCGTGCCGGTGATCGCGGCCTTGTCGCGCAACTGAATGACATCGGCGCGGAGGACCGGCGCGGCCGCCAGGCCGAGCGCGGTGATGAGGCACATCCGATTTATCATGCCGCGACCTTACGCGCCGCCCCCTGATTGTCCAACGGATTTTGGCTCCTCAAACCGGCCTCGGCCCAGTTTGGATGCGCCCAATGCCTCCCTCCATCCGTGGCTGCGGTTGACACCCGTTGGTGGTTTTGTCAGTCTGCCAATGAAGGCTGTTTGTCGTCCGGGGACAGGCGGGCGGGGATCCCCGGCCGGTGGTCATGATGAGTGCGGGCAGCCCTGACTTGATTGGTGGCCGATGTGGCGGAATTGGCAGACGCGCTAGACTCAAAATCTAGTACTCGAAAGAGTGTGTGGGTTCGACCCCCTCCGTCGGCACCATGAATTTTCTTCGGGCTTGGGCCGCAAGTTCCATTGGGACGGCGGTTCCCCAGGCGGGTTTCTCCAGCCGGCTGCTCAAGTTCCTCGACGCGTCAGCCGTAACCAGTATGATGCCACGCACCATGTCGCCTGCCCGCTCTGCTCACGGGACAGCCGCGTCTGCTTCCGGCAGAAAGGCTGCGAATGGTTCCCCGCCCCGCCCACTGGCCGCCCAACTGGCCTATTGGAACACGCAACTGGCCGGCTGTTCCGGCACGTTGGAATTCCCGGCCCACGCCGCCTTCTTCGCCCAGGCCGCCCGCACCCCGGAAAACATCGCCCTCGCCGGCCTGGACGGAACCTGCACCTACGGCGAACTCGCGGCGCGCTCGAACCGCCTCGTGCAAAAGCAGCGCGCCGCCGGCCTCCGGCCGGCGATCTCGTGGCCATTTATGCGCACCGCAGCCCCGCGCTCGTCTGGGCCATGCTCGGCGCGCTGCAAAACGGCCCGGCTTTTCTGATCCTCGATCCGGCCTACCCGGAAGCACGTCTACTCGAATGTCTGCGTCTT
>CANMZY010000261.1:0-5212 GCA_947502425.1 Verrucomicrobiales bacterium | reverse complement strand
GAGGACAGTCTTCAGCGCCAACATCACGCGGGCCATTTCTCCTGAACTGGCAATCGCCCGCAACGGTCGCGCCGGTTCACCGGGATTAGGCGCGAACTGAAACTCAATCGCGTCCGCGCCGGACGCTGTGATCTGCGGCGTGGTCGTCAGCGCCACGTCGAACTGGCTTTGCTGGAAGCCGAGCGCGTTCAACTCGCGGCCCACGGCCTTGCTGAGTTTTGGAATCAGCTTGCGGCGTGCGGCGGAAAGCTCCCGGCCCGCGCTAGCCAGTTCCGCGTCGAGTTTTTGCAGCGCGCCGTTAAGCCGCGCCAGTTCCTCGTCGCGCGCTTCGAGGATCTGGAGTTTTTCCTTCGCGTCCGCGCCGAACGCCATCACGTCGGCGAGCGTCGCGCCGTATTTGCGGCGGAGCGAGTGCAGCAGATTCAGGCGCTCCTCCAGCTCCTGCAAACGGCCCGGATCGAGATCGACGCGGTCGGCGTAGTGGACGAGCGCGCCGCTCAACTCCCGCAGCGTGGCCGAGGCCTGCTCGTGCAGTTCCACCAGCGGCGCGGCCCCGGCGTCGATGCGCTGCAAGTCGTGCAGCACCCGGCCCAGCGCGCCGGTTTGTGTGAGCAATGACTGCTCGTTCTCGCTCAACAGGCCGAGCGCGCCTTGGCTGAGTTCGAGCAGCTTCGCCGCGTTGCTGGCGCGGGTATGCTCCTGTTCGACTTCTTCAGCTTCGTCCGGGCGGGGATTTGCCCCGGTGATTTCTTGAACTTGAAAGCGCAGCAGATCGAGTTGTTGCGCGTAGGTTTTTTCATCGACGATGAGCGCGGATTTTTCCGTTTCCAGTGCGGCGCGGCGGCGGACCAGTGCGGCCAACGACTCGCGTGGCGGATGGAGATTGCCAAAGGCGTCGAGGATGGCGAGCTGCTTCGCGGGATGCAGCAGTGACTGGTGGTCGTGCGGGCCGTGCATGTCCACCAGCCACTCGCCGAGCGTGGCCAGCGTGGCCAGCGTGGTGGGCGAGCCGTTGATGAACTGGCGGTTCGCGCCGGCGGCGGTGAAGACGCGCCTGAGGACGAGCTGCGCGTCCTCGCACGGCTCGACGCCGTTCTCGTCCAAAAAAGTTTTCAATGGCGCGCGCAGTTTCGCCACGTCGAAGACGGCCTCGACGGAGCAGGCATCTTCGCCGCTGCGGATGAGCGTGCGGTCGGCGCGCTGGCCGAGGACGAGGTTGAGCGCGCCGATGATGATGGACTTGCCCGCGCCGGTTTCGCCGGTGATGGCGTTGTAGCCGGGCGCAAGTTCGAGCGTCAGGTCGGCGACCAGGGCGAGATTTTTGATGCGCAGCGTGGTGAGCATGGCGGTTCGGCTGGCGGTGAATTTGGCGGCTGGCGCGCGGCGAGGCAAAAGAAATTTCTCGTGGTCTGCTCAACCATGCAGTTGAAACATCTTGCGAACGGGCGATTCGCGCGTAGGACAGGCGTCGCGCCTGTCTCCATTTTCAGAAACTTTGCACCCCATTAGGACGGTTTGAAGCCGAGGCCAATAGTTCAACAAACTGTATCATTTGAAGTTAGAGACAGGCGCGACGCCTGTCCTACGGATCACCGCCGCAGACGGCTCAGCCGTTTCCCCAGCAGCGCGGTGAACTCGTGGGCGTAGGAAATCTTCAGCCAGTGCGCGACCCCAAAATAGACGAGCGTGGCCAGCGTCATCGGGGCGAAGACTTCGCCGATCTTCATCGGCAGCGTGTCGTGGCCGAGCCGCGTCTCCCAAAACCAGAGCGCGCCCCACGCGGTCCCGCCGGCCAGCGCGCCGGCGATGAGCAGTGAACGCAGGCTGGCGCGCAGACTGGCCAGTTCCAGCCGCGCGAGTTTTTTGCGGAGCGCGAAGAGGAGCAGCGCCACGTTGCAGACCGCGCTCAGGGTGTTGGCCGCACCGAGGCCGCCCTGCTTGAACCGCCAGATCAGCGCCGCCGCAAAAAGCACGTTGATCATCAGACAAAAAACACTGATGAGCATCGGTGTTTTCGTGTCGCCCAGCGCGTAGAAGGCGCGCGCCAGAATGTTCACCATCGAAAACGCAACCAGCCCCGGCGCCAGACAGGCCAGCGCCGCACTGGCCCGCAGGGTGGCGGAGGCGTCGAACTTGCCGCGCTCGAAGAGCAGCCGCACGATTGGCTCGGCCTCGACCAGGAGCAGCACCGACGCGAGCAGGTTGATGAAGACCAGATAGCCCAGCCCCTGCGCGAGCGTGGCGCGAAACTCTGGAAATTTTTTCTCCGCCGCCAGCCCGGAGAGCGTCGGCAGCAGATACGTCGCCAGGGAAATGCCAAAGACGCCCTGCGGCAGCTCCATCAGGCGCACGGCGGTGTTGAACGAGGAGACGATGCCTTTCTCGAACCAGAAGGCCATGCTCTGGGTGACGAGCACGTTGATTTGAAACGCCGCCACGCCCAGCAGGGCCGGCACCATCTGGATGGCCACGCGCCGCACGGTCGGATCGCTCCAGGGCGTGACCCATTGGTAGCGGAAACCCTCGCGATGGAGCAGCGGCATTTGAAACGCCGCCTGCGCGAGGCCCGCCACCACCACGCCGATGGCCAGGGCGAAGACCTGCTGCTCCAGATTCGCGCCAAACTGCGGGGCCAGCCACCAGACCGACGCGATCATCACGAGGTTCAGCATCGTCGAGCCCATGGCCGGCACGAAGAAATGACCGCGCGCGTTCAACATGCCCATGCAGATCGCCGCCAGGCAGACGAGCAGCAGATACGGGAGCATCACGCGCAGCAATTGCAGCATGAGCAGCGTCTCGCCGGTGAAGCTGGTCGCGCCGTTCAGCTCCTGCCGCCCGTAGGCGATGGCCACCGACACCCCGGCCAGGCCGAGCAGGATGAGCAGCGCAGAGCCGGCGAGCAGGCCGGACACGACGGCGTTGGACGCGCGCCACATTTCCTTTTCGCCCGCCAGTTTTTCCTTCTCCTTGAAAATGGGGATGAACGCCGCCGTGAGCGCGCCTTCCCCGAGCAGCCGGCGGAAAAGATTCGGCACCATGAACGCCATGAAGAACGCGTCCGCCACCCAGCCGACGCCCATGAAGCCGGCATAAGCCATTTCGCGCACCATGCCGAGCACCCGGCTGGTGAGGGTGGCCGCGCCCATTGCGCCCGAGGATTTCAACATTTGGGACATCGCGCGGCGCAGTGTTCAAAGTTTAAGGTTCAAAGTTCAAGGTTAAAGCCGGAAGCTGATTTTGAACCGCTGATCTGCGCTCATCTGCGCTGATAAAAAACTGGTGGCGCACCGGGCGGAAAATATTTTCCCGGCGTTTTAATTCCCAGTCCTTCGGATTAGCGTCGATGAACGGAGATGAGCGGTTTCAATTTGGAAATTCGAGTTGAAGCCGGGCTGTCACGAACTCTTCAGCCCGCGATGGCGGTAATGCAGGATTTTGAACTCGGCGTGGTCCGCGATCTCGCCAGCCAGATCAAAGTGATCTTCAAACGGCGGGAAGAAAGTGTCGCCCTCGACGACGCGCTTCACGAGCGTGAGATACAGGTCCGAGCAGCGCGGCAGCGCCTGTTCGTAAATCTGCGCGCCGCCGCAGATGAAAATGTCCGTTGGGAAATCCTCCGGGCTCAACCGGTCGAGCGAGTTGAAGATGAAGATGTCGTTCTCTCGCGTGCCCTCGATTTTGGTCAGGTGAAACTGATACGGGCTTTGCAGATGCCGTCCGCCGCGCCACTCCTTGTATTCGCCGAAGATTTCCGGGTGGGCGTTGATCAAGTGCCGGGGATGACGGGTCAGGATCAAATTTTTCCGGTTGGGCAGCGGCTTGCCCAGGCTCTCAAACGTCCTGCGTCCCATCACGACGATCTGCCCGGTAGTCATTTTCTTGAACCACTTGAAATCCTCGGGCAGATGCCACGGGATTTTGTTCCCCGCGCCGATGACTCGGTTCTCCGACATGGCGGCGATGGCTTTGAAGTGTTTCATTGAGGTGCGACCGAAGTGAGCACGATCGGCTCGTAAGGTCCGGGAAATTTCGGGCCGTGATGCAGCACATACAAATCCACGGCGCACCAAGCGCGGGCCAGACATTCGCGCGCCTTCACGCGGGCCGACCAGCGGACGCCCAAATCCGGCGCGGCGAACGCCACCGCGTCCAGCCCCTGCCGCCGGGCAATCCACACGGCGCGCGGACAGTGAAACTCCTCGGAAACAATCGTGCAGCGGGTCAGGCCGAAGACCGATTGCGCGCGCGCCACTGAATCCAGCGTGCGAAAGCCCGCATAATCACAGGTGATGGCGTTGGTCGGCACGCCGGTGGCGACCAGCGCGTCGCGCATGTCGCTCGGCTCGTCATAACCCACGACGTGGTTGTCACCGCTCACGAGCAGGTGGCGGACCTTGCCCGCGTGATACAGTGCGGCCGCGGCCTTGATCCGCTGGGTGAAATGGAGATTGGTGGAACCGCGCCACGTCGTCTTGGCCGTGCCGAGCACCAGACCCACCTCCGACGGCGGGATTGTTTCCATCGAGCGGAAAATGCGGCCGGCCGCCGCGTTTTGGCAGGCGCGATCCGCACCGACGAGCAGACCGGCAACCGCCAGCGACGCGATCAGCAACGCAAGAACAAGCCGGGTGCGATGAGCCTTGATCCAACGGCGAATTTTTCCAAACGGACTATTCATACGGACAATCTGGTTCACACCGCAATCGGCGCTTTGATCGCCGGGTGTGGATCGTAGCCGGTGAGTACAAAGTCCTCGAACTGGAAATCGCGGATGTTCCGCACCGCCGGGTTGAGCTTCATCACCGGCAGCGGGCGCGGCTCGCGGGTGAGCTGCAGCTTCGCCTGTTCGAGATGGTTCGAGTAGAGGTGCAGATCACCGAAGGTGTGGACGAACGTGCCGGGTTTCAGACCGGTGACCTGCGCGACCATCAGCGTGAGCAGCGCGTAGCTGGCGATGTTGAACGGCACGCCGAGAAACAAATCCGCGCTGCGCTGGTAAAGCTGGCAGCTCAGTTCGCCGTCCTGCACGAAAAACTGGAAGAGCGCATGACACGGCGGCAGCGCCATCTCGTCGATCTCGCCGACGTTCCACGCGCTCACGATGTGGCGGCGGCTGTCGGGCTGGGCTTTGATCTGCGCGATGACCTGGTCGATCTGGTTGATCGAGCGGCCGTCGGCGGTGCGCCAGTCGCACCATTGCGCGCCATAG
>CANMZY010000260.1:0-5239 GCA_947502425.1 Verrucomicrobiales bacterium | reverse complement strand
AGCCAGTCCAACGAGAGACCATTGACCGGAAAGCCGGATGCGGGAGAACCGCCTGTCCGGTTTGGGAGGGAGGGGGAGCGTTCAAACCGTTCCTCTTACCCTCATCGGGGGCAATGTCAGGATGCGCCACGCCGGGGCCGCGCCGCCAATTGCAGGATTGCATCGCGCGTAAATTTTTCTACCCTGTGGCCAATCCTTGTGTCCATCGAACGATCATGAAACCGGCGAGGGCCGCTGGGGCAAGCTGATGAATCATGGCCACGCAGCCTCAGACCGGCGCGGAAACGGTCGCGTCGTGAGACGCGGCGCCGATTTCTCACGGCCCTCCCGCTCCCTGCTTCACCGCGACCTTCCGCTGCCGAAAATCCCCAGGTCCGCCTCCCGGCGCGGCTGGATTCTTCCGGCCCTCCTGGCCGGCCTGCTGGTCGCGCTGCTGTGTCCTCTCAACCTGTCGGCGGCGCACAAGCTGCGCGTGACCGACCCGGCGGCGGCGGCGGCGATTCAAGCCAGGGGCGGCCGCCTCATCGCCGACTACGGCGGCTTTCAACTGCTGGAAATCGATGATGCGAAAGAAATCGCGCGGCACCCCGGCGCGATACGGCGCGACGGGGAGAACGTGATCGAACTGCACGCGCGCCGGATCGACACCAGCGCGCCGGAGACGCGGCTGCTGCGCGGTCAGGCGCGGAACTTTGCCGGGAAACGCCTGCACCTCGTGCAGTTCGCCGGGCCGGTCCGGCCGGAGTGGCACGCGGCGCTGCGCGCGAGCGGCGTGGAGATCGTCTCCTACATCCCGCACCACGCCTACCTCGTCTATGGCGACACGGCCGCACTCGGCCAACTGCAAAACTTCGCGAAGACGACGGCGCAGGTGCAGTGGGAAGGCGAGTTCAAGAACGGCGACAAGATTCATCCGCGCGCGCTGGCCCAGGCCGGAGATTGCTTCTCCATCCAACTGCACGCCGACGCCGCGGCGAACGCGGCGACGTTGCAGCTCATCGACGACTGGAAACGCGCGCCGGTGCTGCGGCAGCAACGCCTGCGGAATTTTCTGAACGTCATCGTCCGCCTGCCCCCCGAGCGGTTGGCGGAAATCGCCGCGCGTCCGGACGTCGTCTCCATCCATCCGTTCCTCACGCCGAAAAAACGGGACGAGCGGCAGAACCAGATTCTGGCGGGAAACATTTCCGGCAACGGCCCGGCCGGCCCCGGCTACCTGGCCTGGCTCGGCGGCATCGGCTTCACCCAGGCGCAGTTCACCGCGTCCGGATTCATCGTCGATGTGACCGACAGCGGCATCGACAGCGGGACCACGACTCCCCGCCATCCGGGGCTGTTTGTGAACGGCACCGTCGCCTCCGGCAGCCGCGTGAGCTACAACCGGCTCAGTGGCTCGCCCAATTCCGGCAGCACCAAAAAAGGCTGCGACGGCCACGGCACGCTCAACGCCCACATCATCGGTGGCTACAACCATCTCTCCGGCTTTCCACACGCCGACGGCGCGGGCTTTCGTTACGGGCTGGGCGTCGCGCCGTTTGTGAAGGTCGGCTCGTCGGTCATTTTTGACCCGGACAATTACACGTATCCAAAATTTGAAGACCTCCATTCGCGCTCCTACCAGGATGGAGCGCGCATCACCTCCAACAGTTGGGGTTCGGACTCCGACGGGGCCTACGACTTGGACGCGCAGGCGTTCGACGTGCTGGTGCGTGATGCGCAGCTCACCGGCACGGTTTTTGCCGCCGCCGGCAACCAGCCGATGGTCGCGATTTTTTGCGCCGGCAACGCCGGGCCGGGCGGGCAGACGGTCGGTTCGCCCGGCACCGCAAAGAACGTTATCACCGTGGGCGCGGCGGAAAACGTCCAGCCCTTCGGCGGCACGGACGGCAGCGGCGTGGACGACTCGGGCGCGAATAATTTTAACGACAT
The DNA here is from genome assembly GCA_947502425.1 of Verrucomicrobiales bacterium. Classification (GTDB taxonomy): domain Bacteria; phylum Verrucomicrobiota; class Verrucomicrobiia; order Limisphaerales; family SIBH01; genus SIBH01. Next base: position 3,310 of record CANMZY010000260.1, on the reverse strand, counting down.
CATTGATTTCTCCAGCCGCGGGCCTTGCGCCGACGGCCGCGCCAAGCCGGACCTGGTCGCCCCCGGCACGCACATCAGCGGCGGCGTGGCCCAGGCCGTCTCGCCGGGAGTCAACGGCACGGCGGACGCCTGCTACACGGGGGACGGTGTTTCGGGCGGAGTATCGCCCAGCATTTATTTCCCCACGGGCCAGCAATGGTACACGGCCTCCTCCGGCACGAGCCACTCCACGCCCGCCGTGGCGGGCGGCGCGGCGCTCCTCCGGCAGCTTTTCATCAACCACGGCACGAACCCGCCCAGCCCGGCCATGACGAAAGCGTGGCTCGTCAACTCCGCGCGTTATCTCACCGGCCTCTACGCCAACGACTCGCTGCCCTCGCCCAGCCAGGGCATGGGCCAGATGAATCTTGGCGCGGCCTTCGACGGCGTGGCCCGCCTCGCCCGCGACCAACTCGCGGCGGACAAGTTCACCGGCTCCGGCCAGACGCGGGTGTTCACGGGCCAGATCACGGCCACGAACCAGCCTTTCCGCATCACGCTCGCCTGGACGGACGCGCCCGGCTCGACGTCCGGCAACGCCTACAACAACGACCTCGATCTGACCGTCGTGGCGGGCGGCCGCGTTTACCGGGGCAATGTTTTCAACGGTGCAACCTCCGTGACCGGCGGCGCGGCGGATCCGCGCAACAATCTCGAGTCGGTCTTTCTCCCCGCCGGCCTCGCGGGCAATTTCAGCGTCATCGTCACCGCCGCGAACATCAATTCCGACGGCGTGCCCAACGACGCCGATCTGCTCGACCAGGATTTCGCGCTCGTGGTTTACAACGCCGTCAGCGTCCCGGTGCCGGCCCTCGCCCTCCAGAGCTTTGCGCTCGCGGCGGAAAACTGCGCGCCGGGCAACGGCGGGATTGATCCCGGTGAAACGGTGACGGTGAATATCTCCCTGAAAAACTTCGGCAGCGTCGCCGCCACCAACTTCACGGCCACGCTCCTGGCCAAGGGCGGCGTGACGTATCCCGGCCCGGCGCAGTCTTTCGACGCACTGCCGGCGGGCGGCGTGACGAACTGCCCGGTCACCTTCACCGCCAGCGGCGCGTGCGGCGGCCTGGTCACCGCGTGGTTGCAATTGCAGGACGGCACCAATGATCTCGGCCCCGTTTCGTTCTCCTTCAGCCTCGGCGCGACGAACGCCGTCCAAATCTTCGCCGCGCCCGGGTTCATCAGCCTCTCGGATGTCACCGTCGCCGCGCCCTATCCATCAACCAATCTCATCTCCGGCGTCACCGGCGCAGTGAGCAAAGTGACGGTGACGTTGCACAATTTGAGCCACACCTTTCCCGATGACCTGGACATCCTGCTCGTCGGGCCGGGCGGCCAAAGCGTGATTCTCATGTCCGACGCCGGCGGCTCCGCCGATCTCACCAGCACGACCCTGACGTTCGACGACTCGGTCGCCACCGCGATCCCGGACTCGACGCAACTCACCAGCGGCACGTACCGGACCGGGAACTACGGAACGGCGGGCGCGGACTCCTTCCCCGCGCCCGCGCCCGCCGCACCTTGGGACCTGAGCCTGGACGTGTTCAACAACGTCGATCCCAATGGCGCCTGGCGGCTGTTCGTGGTGGACGACGCCGGCACGGATATCGGCGGCATCGCGGGCGGCTGGAGCCTGGCCTTCACCACCGGCGGCGGGTTCGCCTGCTGCCAGCCTGTGCCCGCCGCGCCGCTGATTGTCGGGACGACGAACAGCGGCGGGAACATCCACTTCTCCTTCGTCACGGAATCGGGCGCGGGCTACGTCGTGGAAGGCAAGGACTCGTTGAGCGACCCGGGCTGGCAACTGCTGGAGACCATCGTCGGCGACGGCACGTTGAAAACCGTTTCCTATCCCGTCAACGCGCCGCAACAGCGCTTCTACCGGCTGCGGGTGGAATAGACGGAGCGGGTTCGTCCGATGTGGGCCGCTCACTTCGGCGGCAGCGCGCCGGGGACGTTCGAGAAATCAAACCCCGTCACCGCCTCCGCCGCCAGCGTCCCCAGCGCCGAGCGCACCGCCAGAATATTGCCCTGGCCGCCCGGGTGATTGCGGTTCGACAGAAAAATCCAGAATGTCTTCGAGAACGGATCGATCCAGATCGACGTGCCCGTCCAGCCGGTGTGGCCGTAGGAGCCGATCGGGAAAAGTTTTCCGCGCAGCCGCGTGTAATCCGAGTCGATGTCCCAGCCCAGCCCGTGGCGCGTCTTCAGTTCGGGCGGCGATTGCACGGCCGTCATCAACGCCACCGTCTCCGCCTTGAAAATGCGCACGCCCTCGAGTTCGCCGCCATTGAGCATCATGCGCGCGAACCGCGCCAGGTCGGCCGCCGTGGAGAACACCCCGGCGTGTCCCGCCACGCCTCCCATGCGCCGCGCGGTCGGATCATGCACCACGCCCAGCAACATGCCGGCCTCGCCCCGCTCGGTGGGCGCGAGGCGCGGACGCCAGTCGGCGGGCGGCAGGTAGCGGGTGTCGTTCATTTTCAACGGCCGATAAATCTCGCGCAGCACGAACTCCTCCAGCCCTTCGCCCGCGACCAACCGCGCCACCTCGCCGAGCACGATGAAATTGATGTCGCTGTAGCGAAAGACCACGCCCGGTTTGTCGGTCACTTTTTCCTCGCAGGCCATCTGGATGGCGCCCGCATAACTTTCCGGTCGCGGATTCAATCCGGGCCGCAGGCCTGAGGAGTGCGTGAGCAGATGGCGGATGGTGAGGTCATCCTTGCCGTCCCCCAGGAATTTCGGGAGGTAGGTGCTCACCCGCGCGTCGAGTTTGATCTGGCCGCGCTCCACCAGCAGGAGGATGGCCGGCGTCGTGGCGAGCACCTTGGTGAGTGAGGCGGTGTCGAAGATCGTGTCCACCGTCATCGGCTCCGGCTTCGGCTCCACCGCGCGCTGGCCATAGGCGCGCTGGTAAACGGCCCCTGCGCGTTCCAGCCAGAAGACGCCGCCCGGCGTCTTTTTTTCGGCGACAGCCTTCTCGATGGTGGCGTCGATCTCGGCGAGCTTCTCGGCGTGGAAGGGGGCCGGCGGGATTTTCTGCGCCTGACAGGCGGTCAAGACCAGCAGCGCGCCTGCGACGGCCAGGCCGCGAATGAAAATCGAGCGGGGGAGTTTCATGCCGCCAACAGTGCGCCCGCCGCGCCGGGAAAAACAGCCGGAAATTTTTGAGCGGGAGGCTGGCGGGTGCCGAGTAGCGGCGGGCCTCTGGCCTGCCGTAGGGCGCGCGTCCCGCCGCCCGGAATGGGGCCTCAAATTTTTTTAAGGC
>CANMZY010000259.1:0-5258 GCA_947502425.1 Verrucomicrobiales bacterium | reverse complement strand
AAGTACCACCGTGCTGGGTCGCCGAACGGAACGCCGACTTCAGTCGGCAGCAGCGCCCCTGGTCCGAAGGCGCGGCGAATCTGAGGGCGCTCCTGGGTCGTGCGTTTCTGCCGGCCGAAGCCCGCGTTTCTCACGGTGGCACCTGCCAGATGCGCCGACGATTTCGGTGCCTGTCAGAATTTTTCTTCCTATGCCCGAGGGCGTTTGCTATTCAAATCAGAATGCGTTGGCGAATTTCATTTTGGCTCGTGTTGTCCTTGGGCTGGCTACTCGCCGGCCCGGCTTCCGCCCAGCCCTACCAGAACTATCAGCTCACCGACGGAAAAGCTTTTTCCGGCCGCACCGTCCAGTTTACCGACGGCTTTGTGCAGTTTGCGCTGGAAGGGCCCACGGCCACCTATACGAACATCCGCTGGGGCCGGCTCTCGCAGGCTTCCTTGCAGGAGTTGGCCAAAAACAAATTCGCCGCCCCCCATGCCACTCCCTTCATCGACACACCTCCCACCGCCCGGCCGCCGGCGGTGGCCAAGGCCAGCGAACTGACGCTCAAGCCGGTGCCCCGCCTGGACCGCCCGTCGGGCGGCGGCCTGTCTGCCTCGCCGGTCATGCTGCTGCTTTTTTTCATGATCTATCTCGGGAACATTTACGCCGCCTACGAGATTAGCATTTTCCGGCAGCAGAACACCCCCATGGTTTGCGGACTGGCGGCGATCCTGCCCGTGCTGGGACCGATCATCTTTCTCGCCATCCCCACGCGCCCCGCCGTCGTCGAAGAAGAAGCGCCGCCGGAAGCGCCGCCCGCTCCGGCCGAGGAATATGTCCCGCCGCCTGTCGAAGAATATGCGCCGCCGCCGCCCCCGGAGCAGACCGGCCCGGTGATTCCCGACCCGGTGATTTTCCAGCGCGGCACCTCCACGTTCAACCGGCGCTTTTTTGAAACGAAGATGGCGAGCTTTCTGCGCGTCGTTCCCGCGGAGAGCGACAAGGACATGGTCGTCTTCGTCAAATCCTCGCGGGGCGAACACGCCGGACGCCGCATCAGCAAGATCGGGCCGGCCGACCTTTCCCTGCTCGTGCAAAAGGGCAACGCCTCGGAGGAGATCATGATTCCCTTCGTCGAAATCACCGAGGTCCACATCAAGCACAAGGACTCATGACGCCGCGGCCCGCACCACACCGCTCCATCCCCAACCCCGCCACCCGCCGCGCTACCTTTTGAACCCCATGAAATACCGCACCATTCTGCTCTTCGGCGCGCCCGGTTCCGGCAAGGGCACGCAGGGAAAAATCATCGGCACCATCCCCACCTTCTTCCACTTCGCCTGCGGTGACGCCTTTCGCAACCTCCGCATCGACGAGCCGATCGGCCAGACTTTCATCGAGTATTCCAGCAAGGGCCGGCTCGTGCCCGACGAGTCCACCATCGCGCTCTGGAGCAAAAATATTCAGGCCGCCACCCTCAACGGCACCTTCCATCCGGAACGCGACACGCTCGTGCTCGACGGCATCCCGCGCAATCCGCACCAGGTCGAGATGCTGCGCGACACGCTCGACGTGAAGGCGCTCTTCTATCTGCACTGCTCCGACTCCGAGCAGATGGTCCGCCGCCTCCAGCGCCGCGCCCTCCGCGAAAACCGGCTGGACGACGCGAACCTCGAGGTCATCCACCAGCGCCTAGTCACCTACGAACGCGAGTCCAAGCAGGTCGTCGAGTGCTACGCTCCCGAAATCGTCCACGTCATCGACTCCGCGCAGACCCAGTTGGCCGTGCTGCGGGAAATTCTCAACATCGTCGTCACCCTCCCTTGACGGGCGCGTTTGCCCATGACCTCCAGCCGCGCCGGCGGAAATGAACCAGCCATGCCCCCGGACCGCCCTCCCCTCCGCCTCGTCTTCATGGGCACCGCGCCGCTCGCCGCCGTCAGCCTCGGCGCGCTCGCGGAAAATCCGGCGTGGCAGGTTGTCGCCGTCGTCACGCAGCCGGACAAGCCCCGGGGCCGCGACCTGAAACTCCAGCCCAGCGCCGTCAAGGAACTCGCGCTGCAAAAAAATCTCCCGGTGCTGCAACCCCTGAAAGCCCGCGACCCCGCGTTCCTCGAACAGCTCCGCACGCTCCAACCGGAACTGATCGTCGTCGTCGCCTACGGACAAATTTTGCCGCAGGCCATCCTCGATCTGCCGCGCCACGGCTGCCTGAACGTCCACACCTCGCTGCTCCCGAAACATCGCGGCGCCGCCCCGATCCAGTGGGCCATCGCGAACGGTGACGCCCAGACCGGCGTCACCATCATGCGCATGGACGCCGGCCTCGACACCGGTGGCATCGTGAGCACGGAGACCACGCCGATCCTCCCGTCCGACGATTCACAGACGCTGCACGACCGACTCGCGCAGCTCGGCGCGGCCCTGCTCACCCGCACCATTCCTGATTTTGTTTCCGAAAAAATCTCGCCGCAACCACAGCCGGCGGACGGCGCGAGCTATGCGCGGAAGATTGAGAAGGAAGACGGCCACCTCGACTGGACGCAGCCGGCGCGGGTCTTGTGGAACCGGCTCCGCGCCTTCACGCCGTGGCCCGGCGCGTTCACGTTTTTGCCTGCGGAACCCAAACCGCTGCTCCTGAAAATCTGGCAGGCCGGACTGCTCGATGATTGGCGCGGCGCTCCCGGAGAAATTTTACAGGCGGATAAGTCTGGCCTGGTCATCGCCTGCGGTGAAGGCGCGCTGCGGATTATAACCCTGCAACGCGAAGGCGGACGGTGCATGAGCGCGCCGGAATTTCTGGCCGGCCACCAACTGCCGCCCGGCACCGTCCTGTAGCGGCGGGCGTCCCGCCTGCCGTGGAGGATCCGCGTCCTGCCGCCCGGAAAAAACCTTGCGAAATTTCACAGCGCCTCCGGCCATTCCCGGCGCGTCCGGAGTGCGGGAGGTCTTTGCCGCCGGGCCGGACGCCCGCCTTACTCCGGCGCCTGTTCCTTCGGCTCCGGCAGGAGGAAGGTCAACACCATGGCGATGACGAAGGCGCCCGTCCCGACAATGCCCGCCGCCAGCGCGTAATGATTGGCCGTGGGCGTCACTGAAAACAGCGGGGCGATGATGTTGGTCGAGAGAAACGCCGCCGAGGTGCCGATCATGCGGCCGCCCACATTGGTGGCGAAACTGCCGCCCGTTCCGCGCAGGTGAATGGGAAACACCTTGGGCAGATATTCCCCAAAATAGCTGAACTGCGCCACGATCAGCAGCCCGCACATGAAAATGCCCGCGCTAAACGCCACGGAGGTGGAGTGATACAGCGCGAAGTAAGTCAGCGGCAGCATGAGCAGCCCGGGCACGACGAACACGCGCAACAACGCCCGCCGCGCGATGGCCACCACCACCAGGATGGCCAGCAGGATCCGGCCCGTCAGCCCGCCGATCTCCTGGCAGAACTGGACCCGCTCGCCTTGCGCCGTGACCTGATCGGCGAACGGCGCCTGTTTGTCGCGATTATCTCCGATGGACTTGAGCAGCTTCTCGCGCTCCAGCACAGCCTGCTTGACCTCCGGCTGCGCCGTCGTCAGTTCGTCAAGCTTCGCGCCGAGCTGCTTGAAGTCCGTCGTCAAGCGGGCGGTCGCCGTGGTGTTGGTGGCTTTCATCGCCGCGCGAAAATCCCGCCGGTTGGCCGCGCGCTGGCCGACCACCGTCTCCAGCCCCGGCACCGCGGCCAGCCCTGCACGGAAGGCCGGCATGACCTGATCCAGATTCTTGTTCAACTCCCGAACCTCGGCGCGCAGCGGCACCAGTTCCTTCATCTGCACCGCGTTTTCCTCCAGCCCTGGCACAATGCTCCGCGGGGTGATCTGCAGCGCGCCAAACGCCGCCGCGTAGGCGCAGGCCGAGAGCGCCGCCGCCACCAGCGTCACCCGGCGCAGTTCGGGCGCAAAGAGCGCACCGAAACTCGGACGCTGAAACTTGCCGGAGGCGCGCCGCTCCAGCCACGCCTTGGATTCCGGCACGAACGGCAGCAGCAGCGCGATGGGAATGGCCGGCAGCAGTCCCGTCATTAGCAGATAGCGCCAGGCCGCGTGCTGGTTGAACATTTCCGAAACCGGCAGCGCGGGCAGCGTGTTCGCGTGCGAGGTCAGCCACGCCGCGACCACCGTGACGAGAATCCCTCCGAGCGAGGCGAACGCCTGCGTCCAGCCGAGCACGCGCTCCTTGCGTTTCTTGTCCGGGAACAATTCCGCCAGCCAGGTGATGGCCGCGACGAATTCCACGCACACCCCGATGAAGGTCGTGCAGCGGAAGAAGACAAACATCGGCAGGCTCGTGGAAAAGGCCGCCGCGAACGGCGAGAGCGCGTAGAGGAAAATGCTCACCGCCATGATGCGCTTGCGTCCGAAGCGGTCGATCAGCCAGCCGCCGAGCAGTCCGAACACGCCGCCGCACAGCGCGGTCATCCAGAGCATCCGCCCCATCCAAGAGGTGACCTCCGGGTGATTCGGCGGGAGCTTGAGCAGCTCGGCGATGGCCGGCACGCCGACCAGCGGCGTCATCAGCAACTCATAGGTGTCGAACAGGAAACCGATGCTGGCCACGATGATGACCAGCCATTCCGTCCGCGAGAGGCCCTTTTTTTCCGGGGAATTCATGTGCGAAATCTAAGCACCGGCGGCGCGGCCGGCACAAGTTTTTTGTCCGCGAGATTTCAACCGGGAAGCCATTGTGAACCGTTGCTCCGCGCCGGTCTCTGCCCGTGAACGGCCACACTCCGGAACGCCAGGGAAAAATTTCCCTGCTTTCCCGCCGGCCTGATTCATACTCACCCCATGCGTCTCATCAGCGGCCACGCCGCGAATCTCATTCTCAAAGTGCCGAAAGGCTTCGACGTGCGGCCCACGCCCGATCTCGTGCGGCAGGCGCTCTTCAACAGCCTCGGCGCGCGCGTCGTCGAGACGCGCGTCCTGGAGCTGTTCGGCGGCACTGGCGCGTTGAGCCTCGAATGTCTGAGCCGCGGGGCGGCCCACGCCGTCTGCGTGGAACTGGCCCGCGCCCCGGCCCGCGTCATCGAGCAGAACTTCGCCGCGACCCGGCTGCCGGCGGGGACGTTTCAATTGCGCGTGCAGGATGTCTTCGCCGCCCTGCCCCAACTGGCCGCCGCCGGCGCGCGGTTCGATCTCGTCCTGGCCGATCCGCCCTACGGCGAAAAAAACGTGAACCGCCGCTCCACCTCCTTCGCGCAAAAACTGCTCGACGACCCCGATCTGCCTGGACTGCTC
>CANMZY010000258.1:0-5258 GCA_947502425.1 Verrucomicrobiales bacterium | reverse complement strand
CGATGCCTTCCTGCAAGGCGGACGCCAGTTCACCACGCTCTTCAAGCCGAAGCCGCGCAAATCACTCGTGAGCATCAGTGCGACGAAAAATTTCCTCATCCTGAACGAACTCGAAAACGTGCGCAGCCGTCCCTGGCTGCTGCGGGAAACGGGCGGACGCTGGACGCGCACGCCGATCGAGGCCCCGGCCTTCGGCAACGTCGGGGTTCACGGCATCGACGATGACGAGTCGGATGATTACTTCATGACGGTCACGGATTTTCTCACGCCTTCGAGCCTGTACCTCGGCACGGCGGGCCAGGCGGAGCGCGAAAAGCTCAAGGGCCTGCCGGACTTTTTCCGGACGGCCGGACTGGAGATTCAGCAGTTCGAGGCGGTCTCGAAGGACGGCACGCGCATCCCGTATTTTCAAGTCGGCCGCCAAGGACTGAAGCTCGACGGCAAAACCCCCACGCTGCTCTACGGCTACGGCGGGTTCGAGATTTCGATGCTGCCGAATTATAGCCCCGGCTCCGGCGCGGCGTGGCTGGAGCGCGGCGGCGTGTTTGTGCTGGCGAACATTCGCGGCGGCGGCGAGTTCGGCCCGCGCTGGCATCACGCCGCGCGCAAGGAAAACCGCCAACTCGCCTACGATGACTTCATCGCCATCGCCGAACAGCTGATCGCGCGCCGGGTCACTTCGCCCAAACATCTCGGCATTCAAGGCGGCTCGAACGGCGGCCTGCTCATGGGCGTGATGCTGACGCAGCGGCCCGAACTCTTCGGCGCGATCGTCTGCCAGGTGCCGCTGCTCGACATGCGCCGCTACCATCAGATGCTGGCGGGCGCGAGCTGGATGGACGAGTTCGGCGACCCCGATCAGCCGGCGGAATGGGCCTTCATCAAAAAGTATTCGCCCTACCAAAACGTCGCGCCAGGCCGGCCGTATCCGCGCGTTCTCTTCACCACCTCGACGCGTGACGACCGCGTGCATCCCGGCCACGCCCGCAAGATGGTGGCGCGCCTGAAGGAGCAGGGCCACGACGTGCTTTACTACGAGAACATCGAGGGCGGCCACGGTGGCTCGGCCAACAACCAGCAGGCCGCCTACATGTCCGCGCTGGCCTACACTTTTTTGTGGAATCAACTGAAGTGATCCGGCCCACGTTCCCGTCATGAAACTCCACCCACTCGTCGGACTGCTGCTCTGCGGAACCATACACGCCGCGTCCGATGCCAACTGGCCGCAGTTCCGCGGCCCGCAGGCCGGCGGAGTTTCCGCTGGGGTCGCGCCGACCAGGTGGGAGGTGGGGACCGGCGAGAACATCCGGTGGCAGGTGCCGGTTCCCGGTCTGGGCCACGCGAGTCCGATCATCTGGGGTGACCGCCTTTACCTCGCGACGGCCGTGCGACCGGGGGCGAAGGCGGAGTTGAAAATCGGCAACTACGGCAGCGGCGCGTCCTACAAGGAAAAGGAAAAGCACGAATGGCGGCTGCTCTGTTTCGACAAAGCCACGGGAAAAATTCTTTGGGACAAGCCCGGCCATGAGGCGGTGCCGCGTCAGGAGCGGCACACCAAGGCGTCCCATTGCAACTCCACTCCGGCGACCGACGGTCGCTGCATCGTGGCGATCTTCGGCTCGGAGGGTTTGTTCTGCTTCGACATGGAGGGCAAACAACTTTGGCGGCGCGATCTCGGGAAGATGGACGCCGGCCCGTGGGATGCGCCGACCTTGCAATGGAGCTTCGCCGCGTCGCCGGTGCTGCACGAGGGACGGGTCATCGTGCAGTGCGACGTGTTGAGTGAACAATTCCTCGCCGCCTATGACGTGAAGGACGGGCGCGAACTCTGGCGCACGCCGCGCCAGGAAGTGGCGAACTGGTGTACGCCCACCATCGCCACGCACGCGGGCCGGACGCAGATCGTCGTGAACGGCTGGAAGCAGATTGGCGGCTACGACTTCGCGACCGGCCGGCAGCTCTGGACGATGGCTGGCGGCGGCGACATCCCGATCCCCGCGCCGGTGGTGGCGCACGAGTTGGCCTTCTTCACCAGCGCGCACGGGAAATTTCGCCCGCTGCGCGCCGTCCGCCTCGCCGCCGCCGGCAACATCACGCCCGAGGAGGTGGGCGCGACGAATCAGGCGGTCGTCTGGTGCCATCCGCGGCTGGGCAGCTATCTGCAAACACCCATCGTCGTCGGGCCGCTCCTCTTCAGTTGCGACTCGACCGGCGTGCTGACGTGCGTGGACGCGCGGACGGGCCGGCTGCATTACAGCGAACGGCTCGGCGCCGGCGGCCAGTCCTTCACGGCCTCGCCTGTCGCGGCGGCGAACCGGCTCTACTTCGCCAGCGAAAGCGGCGAGGTGTTCGTCGTGGCGGCGAGCGAGAAATTTCGCGTGCTCGCCACCGGCCAGGTCGGCGGGCCGTGTCTGGCCACGCCGGCAGTCTCGGACGGGGCCATCTATTTTCGCACCACGGAAAAGCTCGTCGTCGTCGGCGGCAAAAAGTAAGCTCGACACCAATTATGAAGCTTGGATTCGTCACCGCCATCGTGCCTGAACTCTCCCTGGAAAAAGTCCTCGCCCTCGCGCACGCCGACGGCTTCGCGTGCGTCGAGGTCATGTGCTGGCCGGTGGGCCGGGCCGAACGGCGCTTCGGCGGCGTCACCCATCTGGATGTCACGGGCTTCACCCGCGCGCAGGCCGAGGACGTGAACGCCTTGTGCGCGAAGCACGGCGTCAGCTTCAGCGCGCTCGGCTACTATCCAAACCCGCTGGATCCCGACCCCAAACGCGCACGGGTGGCGGTGAGTCATTTGAAGCGCGTCATCGTGGCGGCGGAAAAACTGGGGCTGAAGAACGTGAACACGTTCATCGGACGCGACTGGACGAAGAGCGTCGATGACAACTGGCCGCGTTTCCTCAAGACTTGGCGGCCACTCATCGCCTATGCCGAGGATCACGGCATCAAGATCGGCATCGAGAACTGTCCGATGTATTACTCGGCCGACGAATGGCCGGGCGGAAAAAATCTCGCGATGTGCCCCGCGATCTGGCGGCGCATGTTTAGCGACATCGACTCAAAAAACTTCGGGCTGAACTACGATCCATCGCACCCGCTGCTGCTGCGGTTCGATCATCTCAAGCCGCTGCGCGAATTTCGCGACAAGCTGTTTCACATTCACGCCAAGGACGTGCTGAACGACGCGGACCAGTTCAACGACTGGGGCATTCTCGGTCTGCCGAAGGAATATCACGCGCCGCGCATCCCAGGTTTTGGCGAGATCGACTGGGGGCAGTTCATGGGCACGCTCATGGAAGTCGGCTACGACGGCCCGGTCTGCATCGAGGTCGAGGACGACACGTTCGGCAAGACGCTCGCGGGCCGGAAGCGCGCCATTAAAGTGGCCGGGAATGTTTTGAAGCCGTATTTCGGATGAAAGGAATGGTGAACACAGAAAATTAGGAGGTAATAAATAGCTCGTATGAAGACCCTGACCATCACCGATGCGAAAAAGAATTTGGCCAAATGGCTCCAGGCCGCCGCCCGTGGCGAGGAAATTGGCATCGTTGCCGGCGCGGACGTGATTGCGCTTCGCAAAGTGGAGGTGGAGTCCACCGATTACGACGGGCGCGAATACGGCGTCTCCCAGCACGAACTGGCGCAAGTAAAGAAAAAGCTGGAGACGGAATACCAGCGGCTGAAGAAGCGCGGCCAACTCAAGGTGGTTACGCCGGACAATCTTAAGAAGAAGCTGGGTCTTGAACAAGCCGCTCATCATCAAGCCGCAACTATTCAAACAGCTCCTGAGCCTGCCGCGCGACCTGCGCGCGTGCTGCTGGGAATCCATCAGCCAGTTGCCGGAATCCTTCGGGCATCCTCATGCCCACCTCGGCCTCGGCATTCGCAAGCTGCCCCCATCTTTTCGAATGCCGGGCGGGGCTGGGATTGCGACTGCTGTTCCGGGATTGCGACGCGGGCGTGGAATTTTTTTGTTGGCAACCGCGACCAGGTGCAGGTGTTCCTGCGGAGTGGTAAATACGGATGATTCAACGGCGTCTCACCGGCTCCGTTAATTTATCATTTATGAAATACACCTACGAACAGCTCGCCAAGATGATTGACCACTCGCTCTTGCACCCGACGATGACGGACCAGCAACTGGAGGACGGCTGCAAGCTTGCCGCGAAATATGGCGCGGCGTCCGTCTGCATCAAACCCTACGCGGTGCCGCGCGCAGTCGAATGGCTGCGCGGTTCCGGCGTGCTCGTCGGCGCGGTCATCGGTTTTCCGCACGGGAACAGTTGCACCGAGTCCAAGCGTTACGAGACGGAACTGGCCTGCCGCGACGGCGCGGCGGAGATCGACATGGTCATCAACCTCGGCAAGGCCTTGAGCGGCGACTGGGATTACGTGGAGCGCGACGTGCAGGCCGTCTGCGACGCGGCGCACCAGCACGGCGCGAAGGTGAAGGTGATTTTTGAGAATGATTATCTGACCAAAGGCGGCGCGGATCTCAGCAGCGACGACTTCAAGAAGAAGCTCTGCCAGCTTTGCGAACGCGCCGGAGCCGACTGGGTGAAGACTTCCTCCGGCTACGGTTTCGTGAAACAGCCCGACGGCAGCTACAACTACAAGGGCGCGACCGAGCACGATCTCGCGCTCATGCGCGCGAATGTTTCCGCGAAGGTGCAGGTGAAAGCCGCCGGCGGTGTGCGCGATCTCGACGGCCTGATCAAAGTCCGCGACCTCGGCGGCTCGCGCTGCGGCGCGACGGCGACGGCGGCGATGATGGATGAATATCGCAACCGCGCGGCGGCGGAGCAGGCGGGGCAGGCGGGGGAGACGAAATCGGCGGGCCTTGGGACGGGTGGATATTGAACGCGGGAAAAAGAAGAACCGCAGATAAACGCGATGGACGCAGACCGGAGAAGCGACGACCTGAGGCATTAGCGCAACGCTCGCCCCACCCCGGCCTTCTCCCCCGAGGACAGGTGGGATTTCTGGACGCGGGTTCACACTTGGACTTGCTGAGAAGTTTCGCCGTCTTTGTTCCCCTGAACCGGAGCAGCCGACGTGAGGAGGCTTTGACTCTCTTCGCCCGATAAGAGTGAGCCTCCTCACGTCGGATGCTACGTGGTTCATGGGTAGGGCCGGGGTGAGGGCGAAATTTACCGGGCGGCACGCGGATTTGGCATGAGACCATCCTTGCCAAGCCGGCCCGGGGCTGCGTGAATGGCTGTCCGGGGTTTGGGGCGTGGTCGCCTTGGGCCCTG
>CANMZY010000257.1:0-5258 GCA_947502425.1 Verrucomicrobiales bacterium | reverse complement strand
GTTTGGTGATCCAGGCGTGTGCCCGACGATTGCGTTGTTTTCATCTACCACCAATCAATCCCCAATCGGTGGCCTCTTTTCAACTACATGGATTCGGCTCAAGCTGTTGGCCTGCCGTCAAATCTTTCTCTTCGTCACCCGAGAAATTCTGGCGGAATACGAGGCGGTGATTCCTGAAATCTTGACGGAAGAAATGCCGAAAATTGATCAACACCCCAAGCTGGCGTGGATCAGAAACAAATCCCGACTGGTCGAGCCGGCACCGCTCGGCAAACAGCGCAGCCGCGATGTCAAAGATGACATTTACCTCGCGGCGGCCATGGCGGCCTCCGCCGCCTTCGTTGTGACCTATGACAAAGATTTGCTGACGCTGGGCAAGCCGTTCGGAATTGAAACCATTCGTCCGCCGGAGTTTCTGCGCCGGATCAAGGCTGCCGGATAAAATAAACTTCCTGCGGATTCCCGCTGCGTGCTGCGGCTGACCGGGCGTACTCCTTTCAGATGATGCCCGATCCAGCCATGCCCACGCTTGCCGCGCCGCGCGCGGGTTGGCAGACTGCGCGCCTAAATGCGAGAGACCCTCCGAATCTGGACGGAAAATTTCGAGACGTTTATTCTCGAAGTCATCCTCGAACAGCGCCCCGGCAAGCGCGCGGCGATGGCGCGCTTCCTTCTGCTGGGCCTCTCGAAGATTTTCACGCTCGCGGTCAAGCTGCGCCGCGTCCTCTACAACGTCCGACTCATCCGCGACTCCACCCTCGGCGTGCAGGTCATCGCCGTCGGCAACCTCACCGTGGGCGGCACCGGCAAGACGCCGGTCGTCGAAAAATTCGCGCGCGAACTGCAGGACGAGGGCCGCAAAGTCGCCATTCTCTCGCGCGGCTACCGTTCCAAACCGCCGCCGCTCACCAAACGGCTGATCGACAAACTGCTCCTGCGCGAGGACCGCACCCCGCCGCGCGTCGTTTCCGACGGAAAAAATCTGCTACTCGATTCCGAGACCGCCGGCGACGAGCCATACATGCTGGCCTCGAACTTGAAGGACGTGGTCGTGCTCGTGGACAAGGACCGCGTGAAGGCGGGCCGTTACGCCATCGAGAAATTCGGCTGCGACACGCTGCTGCTCGACGACGGCTTTCAATACTGGCGGCTGGCCGGACGCCGTCGCGACATCGTGCTGATCGACTGCCAGCAGCCCTTCGGCAACGAGTACATGCTGCCGCGCGGCACGTTGCGCGAGCCGCCCTCGCACCTCTCCCGCGCCACCACCATTTTCATCACCAAGAGCGACGGGAACACCGCGCGGCTGCGCGCCCGGATCGCCAAGCACAATTCCACCGCCGGCATCATCGAGTGCGTGCATCACCCGCTCTATTTCGAGGACGTGTTCACCGGTGAGCGGCACGGGCTGGAATTTTTGCACGGGCGCAAGGTCGCGTCGTTGAGCGGCATCGCGCAGCCGCACAGTTTCGAGCAGAGCCTGGTGAAGCAGGGCGCGGAGCTGGTTTACTCCAAGCGTTTCGCCGACCACCACCGCTTCACGCAGCAGGAGGTGCTCAACGCCATCAACCGCGGCAAGAAGCGCCAGGCCAGCGTCATCATCACCACGCAAAAAGACGCGGTGCGCTTCCCGAAAATCGACCGGCGGGACCTGACGATACTTTTCATGCGCGTGGAAATCAAAATCCTGAGCGGAGCGAAGGACTTTCAGGACTGCGTCCGGCAAATCTGTTTTCGCTGATGGACCCGGTGCTTTATCTCGTGGCGCTCGGCCTGATGAAATTTCTCCAGGCCCTGCCGCTGCCGTGGGTGGCGCGGCTCGGGCGGCTCGTCGGCGGCCTCGTCTGGTGGCTGGACCGGCGGCATCGGCGCGTGGCCCTCCGCAATCTGACTATGTGTTTCGGCGCGGAAAAAACTCCGGCGCAAATCCGCCGGCTGGCGCGGGAAAACTTTCTCCGCATCGGCGAAAATTTCGCCAGCTCAGTCAAGACCGCCGCCATGACGTCCGATGAGCTGCGTCCGCACTTCGAGTTTGTCGGCGCAGAAAAACTGCTCGCCCATCAGCGCAATGCCGGGCCGCAAAGCCGCATCGTGGCCATCGGGCATTTCGGCAACTTTGAACTTTACGCGCGCTTCGGCCAATACGTGCCGGTTTTCAAATGCGCCACCACCTATCGCGGCCTGCGCCAGCCCGCGCTCAACCGCGTGCTCCAATCCTTGCGCGAACGGTCCGGCTGCCGGTTTTTCGAGCGCCGCACTGATGCCGCCGCGCTCAAGGCCGCGATGAGCGATACTGGATTGCTGCTCGGGCTGCTGGCCGACCAGAACGCGAAGGGCGGGGTGCGAATTCCTTTTCTCGGACACGAATGCGCCGCGAGCACCGCGCCGGCGATTTTTGCGCTACGCTATCATTGCCCGCTGCACACCGGCATCTGCTATCGCGTCGGCCCGGCCCGGTGGCGGATCGAGGCCGGAGATGAAATTCCCACGCTCGAAAACGGCCGGCCACGTTCAGTCGAAGCCATCACGCGCGACATCAACCGCGCCTTTGAAGCCGCCATCCACCGCGATCCGGCCAACTGGTTTTGGGTTCACAACCGGTGGAAGCCGAGGAAGTCCAAGGACCAAGGCCGCCAGTCAAAAATTGCGGAGAGCGAGCCGGCGAACGCGGAGGACGGAGCATGAGCAACGGCACCGGCCGACCAGTTCAGCCCCAGCGCATCCTCGTGCGCGGTGTGAACTGGCTCGGCGACGCGGTGATGACCACGCCCGCGTTGCAACGGCTCCGCGAGGCCCGGCCCGGCGCGCACCTCACCCTGCTCACCCACATCAAGCTGGCCGGCTTGTGGCGCGGCCATCCGGCGGTGGACGCGGTGATGACGTTCGACAGCGGTGAAAGTGTTTTCCAGGTCGCGCGGAGAATGCGGGCGGAGAATTTCGACCTCGCGCTGGTGCTGCCAAATTCACCGCGCTCGGCGTTGGAGGTTTTTCTCGCCGGCATTCCGGAGCGAATCGGCGGCGCACAGCCGTGGCGCAATTGTTTCCTGACGCGCCTCATCCCGGCCCGGCCCGGCGCGGTGCCAATGCACAAGCGTTCCGTCTCCGAGATCAAGCGGCTGATTACAAGCGGGGCGGCGTCCTTGGAAAAAATCTCAACGTCCGCTCATCATCTTCACCATTACCTCCACCTCGTCGCAGCGCTGGGTGCGAACGCAGAACCGCTCGCGCCGTGCATCGTCGTGGACGCGGCGGAAGTGGATGTGATCCGGCGGCAGTTTCAACTCCCCGGCAACACCCCGCTCTTCGGGCTGAATCCCGGCGCGGAATACGGCCCGGCCAAACGCTGGCCGCGCGAGCGGTTCATCGCGGCGGCGGTCGAATTGCAGAAACGCACCGGCTGCGCCTGGCTCATTTTGGGCGGCAGCGCGGATGTCGAACTTGCCGGAGCCATCACCGCCGCGCTCACGCACCACGCACCACGCACCACCGTTTTCAATCTCGCCGGCACAACTTCACTCCGGGAATTGTGCGCCGTGCTCAAAGCATGCGCCGTGGTGTTGACCAACGACACCGGCCCGATGCACCTCGCGGCGGCGGTCGGCACGCCCGTCGTCGTCCCGTTCGGCAGCACATCGCCAGAGATGACCGGACCGGGATTGCCGGGCGACCCGCGCCACCAGTTGCTCCAGTCCGGCGCGGTTTGCGCGCCGTGCTTTCTGCGGGAATGTCCGGTGGATTTCCGCTGCATGAACGGCATCAGCGTGGAGCGGGTTGTCAAAGCGGTACTGCGGACGCTAGCCGCCAGATGACTGAACTGTCATTGGCAAAGCTGAATAATCCCTGTAACCACGTTGTCGAACCGGGCGTCAATGTTTGTCTTACGCAGTCAACAAAAACAAATAATATGAAAAAAGTCGCACTATTCTCACTCGTCTCCGCCCTCATGCTGGTGGTTGGATTCAACGCCGACGCCGCCGCGAAAGCCCCGAAAGCCCCGAAAGCCTTCAAGATCAAAGCCGAAGTCCTCGATAAATTCGACACCAACAAGGACGGCAAGCTGGACGAAACCGAAAGAGCCGCCATGGAAAAAGACGCGGACATGATCAAGAAGTATGACAAGAACGGCGACGGCAAGCTTGATGCCACCGAAAAGGCCGCGTTGGCCAAGGATATTCAGGAAAAGAAGGCCAAGAAAGGGGCCTGATCCGGCCGCCGCGCCGGCGAACTCTCCGCCGGCCGGTCATGCCGCACTTCACGGTGCGGGTGGCCGGCCGGCCATTTTTATGTCCAGCCGGACGCCGGCCGTGTAGCGTCCATTCATGCGCGGTTGCCCTGAAACAAAATTGTAAGCGCCATGAACGTCACGCACCTCACCGACCAACTCGTCGCCTCCTACGCCCGCGTCGGCGGCATCAACCATCTCGATGGGAAAAATCTCCCGTCAAAGGCGGCCATCGCCCTGATCACGGTCGATTTGCTGCGCCTGCTCTTTCCCGGATTTTTCGACGAGAGGCAGACGCATTCCTCAGAGCTAAAGGTTGAAACCACCGCGCTGCTCGACTCCGTGCTGGGCCGGCTGGAGGACGAAGTTTACAAGGCGCTCGAATACCAGCCGCCGGCCGGGCTGGCCAAAAACGAATTTCGCAAGGCCGCGCATCAGATCACGATGGAATTTCTCGGCCAACTGCCGTCCATCCGGGAGATTCTCCAGACCGACGCCGAGGCCGCCTACAAAGGCGATCCCGCCGCGCTCAGCAAGGAGGAGGTCATCGTCGCCTATCCGTTCATCGAGGCGATCGCGGTGCAGCGGCTCGCGCACTTGCTCTACAAAAATCAGATCGCGCTCCTCCCGCGCATCATGACCGAATGGGCGCACGTCCGCACCGGCATGGATCTGCATCCGGGCGCGCAGATCGGCTCGCACTTTTTTGTGGATCACTGCACCGGCACGGTGGTGGGCGAGACCTGCGTGATCGGCAATCATGTGAAGATGTATCACGGCGTCACGCTGGGCGCGCGCTCGACGGCGGGCGGGCAGCAGTTGAAGGGCAGAAAGCGCCATCCGACCATCGAAGATCATGTGACGATTTATCCCGGCGCGACCATTCTCGGCGGTGAAACGGTGATCGGCGCGGGCAGCACCATCGGCGGCAACGTGTTCATCATGGACAGCGTCGCCCCGAATTCGCTCGTGGTTTACGACGGACTCGATATGCGCGTGCTGAACAAGGCGGACAAAAAGGCGTCGGTGGATTTTC